>NZ_JARVKT010000013.1:0-197818 GCF_029809455.1 Micromonospora sp. DH14
CCCGACCCCGGCCCCCCCCGCCCGCGACGAAGCCCGCGGAGGACTCTCTGGCGGCTACCGTGCCGACTCTGCCGACTGACGCTGCGCGTTGATCCTGAGGAGGCCTTCGATGCCATACAGGAACGTCTCGGACACCATCGTCGGGTCGGAGAGGCATCCGGCCGCCATAGCGCCGTCGCGGAGCATGACGAAGTGACGCGCCGCGGGATCCGCCGTTTCTTTGTCGACCTGCGCCATGAGCATGGTGATGGTGTCCAGGAACCACTGCCGGTGGGCCATGAGTTCCTGGTGCACGGGATGGTTCGCGTCCGGATATTCCGCCGCGGCGTTCAGGAACGCGCACCCCCGGAACCCGGGGGACTGGATGTTCTGCGCGATGGAACCGGCGATGGCCAGCAGCGGATCGTTCGGCGACCGGTTGGCGGCGAGAGCCTCGTCCACCATGCCGCGTTCCATCTGCTGCACCTCACGCAGATAGGCCAGGATGAGGTCGTCTTTGCTGGGAAAATGCCGGTAGAAGGTGGCCCTGGTCACCTTCGCCTCGGCGATGATCCGGTCGACGCCGACGGAGTGGATGCCCTCCGTGTAGAAGATCCTGGTCGCCGTGCGGAGCAGCCTGAGTCGTGCCTCAGAGGGCCGGGCCTCGGGTTCTTCGCGCGTCATCCACCCATCTTAGCGAACAGAACGTTCGGTCGTGCCGTGTGACGTGCAGACCGACATTCGATGATCCACTCAATTCCACGATCTCGGCGACAGTGACCGCACGATGCTGGATTCTGAATGCGGCAATCCACCGGATCCGGGATGCGCGGCTGACGCGCGCGGCCCGGTCGATTCGGTTCCTCGCGCCGGCTCTGGCGAACGGCGAGGCACCTCGAAAGGAATCCCAAGATGAGCATCGCTCCTGACATGTCCGCCCAGGGTGCGGGGATGCCGACAGTGGTGCTGGTCCACGGGGCATTCGCCGGCTCGTCGAGTTGGAACGGGGTGATCGCCGACCTCAGGCGTCGCGGCTATCCGGTCATCGCCGTCGCCAACCCGCTGCGCGGTGTGCAGAAGGACGCCGCCTACGTTCGGGCTCTCCTGGACAGCTTGCCCGGTCCGGTCGTGATGGCCGCCCATTCCTACGGCGGGCTGGTCATGACCGAGGCCGCGGACGGCGCCGCCAACGTCAAGGCTCTGGTGTACGTCGCCAGCGTGAGCCCGGAGGTGGGCGAGAGTGTGATCGGGTTGCTCGGCAAGTACCCCGGAAGTCAGCTCGCAACGAGCATCGCGATGGTCGAGATCCCCGCCGACGGGGGCGGCACGACGATGGATCAGTACATCCTGCAGCGCTTCCTCGCCGATCGGGCGGGGTCCACGACGGTGGAGATCGCCGCCTCCCACGCTGTGGCGGTCTCCCGACCCGGCCCGGTCGCCGACCTCATCGACAGCGCCGCCCGCGCCACCATGAGTTAGGGGGTGGACGGCGTCGGTAGCCAGTTGCCGGATACCGACGCCGTCCGAGCCCGTGCCACTCAGGGACCGCCGATCACGCCCTGCCGTCAGCGGGCGGCTGGCTGGACCCGCTCGAACCGCACCCGGCTCAGCCAGCCGGGAAGGTCACTGAGCACGTACAGTTCGCCGTTCACGTCGGTGCCGATCGCGGTGGGTTGAATGGGGAAGTTGCCGATCGTCGCGGACTCGTACCCGCCGGTGGGCTTGGGACGCACGGCGAACGCGAGGGTCGAGCAGTAGTCGCTCGCCACGTAGACACCCCGCGCCTCCGGGGTGGCGGACCCTCGGTACACCACGCCGCCGGTCACCGAGCAGTTCTCCGTGAGGTAGTGCTCGTACTCGAAGACCGGGTCGGTGTACCGCGTGCCCGGCCGGCACTGCGTCTGGTCGAAGACCGGAGTGCCCTCCCGGCAGGACCAGCCGAGGTTCGCCCCACGCTGCCACGGCCGGATGTGGTTGATCTCCTCGACCAGGCCCTGGCCGACATCACCGATCCACAGCGAGTTGTCGACCGGGTCGATGGAGAACCGCCACGGGTTGCGCAGCCCGAAGACCCAGATCTCCGGCCGTGCACCTGGTGTGCGGACGAACGGGTTGTCGGAGGGCACGCAGTACGGCTTCCCGCCGCAGGCGCGGTTGACGTCGATCCGCACGATCTTGCCGAGCAGGGTGCCGAGGTTCTGACCGGACTTGAACGGGTCGTTCGCGTGACCGCCGTCGCCGAGGGACCAGTAGAGGTAGCCGTCGCGGTCGAACGCCACCTGCCCGCCGTTGTGGTTGCCGTACTCGGCGTGCTCCTGGGTGAGCAGCACCTGCACCCGGTCAGGGGCCCCGATGGGCACTCGCGCCAGGGTCAACGCCCCGGCCGGCAGGCTCGTGTAGGCCACGTAGAGGATCCCGGTCCGCGCGAAGTTCGGTGCCGGCGTGATGCCGAGCAGGCCGCGCTCGTTGTCCGAGGTGTCGATCCGGGAGGTCAGGTCGAGCACCGGCTCGGCCGCCAGGCCGGTGTCGGGGTGATAGGCGCGGACGGTGCCGTTCTTCTCCGCGATCAGCATCCGGCCGTCCGGCAGCCCGGTGATCGCGATTGGCCGTTGCAGACCGAAGGCCACCTGTTCGGAGACCACGGTCAGCTCGGCGAGGGGCACCGCGCGGGTGCGGGGTGGGCTGGCGGCGCCGGCTACCGGCGCCGGCGGTAACAACAACGCACACAGGGCCAGAATGAGCAGCCCGGCCAGCATGGTGGCCGGGCGACGACGCCGTCGCGACATGTTTCAGCTCCTCAAGCAGGGTGGAGGTACGGGACGCAATCTGGGAGCGTTCCCACGATACATCGATTCGCACCAATCTCAAGCCCGTGCTCGCGCCGCCTCGGGCTGGGTGGCCGGACGAGTCCACGTTGAATGCCGTCGATGTTGCACGAGCCGATCAGACGTGTTGGAATGGCTCATATCGCCGCAGCGCGGGGGCAACCGCGCTGGGAACGGCCAGCACGGGAGCATCGCAGTGCCAGCGGGGCGTCGCTTGTGGCGGGCGCTCGCATGGCGCATCGCCGGGCCATCTCCCTGTCGACGGGCACGTGCCGGGCAGGCACCCCTCGCCCGCCCGTGCCCATCTCCGGTCAGTGTCCCCGGCGGTTGACGTGCTCGACGTCTGACCTGCCAGGGGCGTCCGATGTGGTCTGCCAGCGCACCAGAAGCGGCGACGAGGTGAGAAGCAATCATGATTTCCCGAGAGAGTTTCGCGGGCTGGTACCGGAACCGCTTCGTGTGGGTGGCGGTGATCGTGCTGGTGGTGTCGGTCGGCGCGGTCGTACTGGTCAACCGGGCCGAGTCGACGACGGAGCCGGTGGATCTGCAGGGCCAGATCACGGCCCGGATGCGTACCACGCTCGAACAGGCGGACCCGGGGCAGCACAACCACGCGGGGCACGGTGCCCAGCAGGCGGCCACCGCGGAGAAGCCGCCGGTGATCTGCGGGGTCCGCGTCTACGGCTACGAGCCGTCCGACGTCACGGCGCTCGCCGACGTGCGCACGGTGTACGGCTTCCACCTCTGCGGCGTCGCCGAGCAGAAGCGCCCCTGGGACGTGGCGGTCAAGCTGGCCGGGCCCGTGATCATGGACATGTCCACCCAGCCTCCCGGGATCCAGGTGGTCGAGGCGACCGCCGACGTCATGTTCGTCGACCGGCTGCGGGAGATGTTCCCGGACAAGTACGAGGAGGTGGCGCTCAAGGAGGCGCTCACCGAATCGGAGATGGCCGAGCAGCGCCGTCGGTACGACGCCGCAGCCGGGCTGTGACCGTGCCGGACGGTCGGGCGGGGTGGTCGTACCCGCGGGGCCGCCGGTTCCGAACCTGCGGCTGGGTGTCTCCTTCGCGGGTCCTGCGGTAGCGGCGAGCCGAAGGGGCCCCGTCGCGCGCGATCCGTTCGACGGTGCTGCGGATCTCGGTGTGCCGGACCGTCGTTGGCGCGTCGTCGGGTCAGCGGTCAGTGCCGCGGCGCCCCGGTGGGTGTTGGTGAGGCGGCTTGTCCTTTCAGCATGCCCCGATCGGGGGACCTCGTCGGCTTGATCCACATTCGACCATTAATGAATCCGTATTGATATTTACGGCCATGGATGTAACAGTTGGTTTGGGAGCGTTCCCATTGTGATCTCTCGTACCGAAGAGCGGAGGATGAACAGTGCGTTCACACAAGCCCGATCAATCCGGTGGGCGATCTCGGTCACCCGTCCGTCAGTCCATCCGGGCGGTCGTCCTGCTGTTCGCCATGGTGGTCGGCACGCTGCCCTGGACCGGCGCGGCCCAGGCCCACGGCACCATCATCAACCCGGCCAGCCGGGCCTATCAGTGCTGGAAGACCTGGGGCAACCAGCACATGAACCCGGTCATGCAGCAGCAGGACCCGATGTGCTGGCAGGCGTTCCAGGCCAACCCCGACACCATGTGGAACTGGATGAGCCAGCTGCGCGACGGCCTCGGCGGCCAGTTCCAGGCCCGTACCCCGGACGGGCAGCTGTGCAGCAACGGCCTCTCCCGGAACGACTCGCTGAACCAGCCCGGAGCGTGGAAGGCGACCAACGTCAGCTCCAACTTCACGGTCCAGCTGTACGACCAGGCCAGCCACGGTGCTGACTTCTTCCGGGTCTACATCACCAAGCAGGGGTTCAATCCGAGCACCCAGAAGGTCGGGTGGGGCAACCTCGACCTGATCGCGACGACCGGGCGCTACGCGCCGGCGCAGAACATCTCGTTCAACGTCTCGGCCTCCGGGCGCTCCGGAAGCCACGTCCTGTTCGTGATCTGGCAGGCGTCGCACCTGGACCAGGCCTACATGTGGTGCAGCGACATCAACATCACCTGATCGGCGAGATCGACAACCGCAACGCAATCCGGCCCAGGACGGTGACGTCCTGGGCCGGATTGTTCCTGGGGCCAGAGTCCGGCGCCGACGATCGAACGTACGGCATGAAGACGTCGACCTGGCCGGTGTTCAGCCGGCGCGGATCGGCGGCGCGGGCGACTACGGCGCGAGGACCAGTTGGCCGAGTTCCTGGGTGCACCGGGTGAGCGCGACGTACAGGCCGTTCCAGCCGCGCGGTTCAGCGGCGATGCCCTGCGGGTCGACCAGTAGCGTCGCGTCCCATTCCAATCCCTTGGACTGGGTTGCGGTGAGCACCGGCACGTCACTCACCACGGAGAGGAGTTCGGCGACGCGGTCCGCGGGGGCGATGACGCCGACAGTGCCGCCCTGCCACCGTTGCCGCAACCGCCGCACCGCCTCGACGACGGCACCGGAGAGCTCGGCAGGTGTGATCGTGAGTTCCCAGGGGGCGATGCCGGAGGAGCGGACCGCCCGGGGTGGCGTGCTGTGGCTGCCAGCCTTCGCCAGGACCGGTCCGGTGAGGTCCATGACCTCGCGCGGGGTCCGGTAGCAGATGGTGAGTTCCGCAGCGGTCCAGCGGTCTCCGAAGGCGGCCCGCACCGCTTGTGCCCAACTGGTGTGCCGGTGCGCTGCCTCGGCCTGGTCGATGTCGCCCACGGCGGTGATGGAGCGGCTGGGGCACCGCCGCAGAACCATCTGCCACTGCATCTCGGACAGCTCCTGCGCCTCGTCGACGACGACGTGGCCGTACACCCAGCCGCGCTGGCGCCGGGCACGGTCGGCGACGAACTCGCCCTGTGGTCGCGGGGTTTCGACCTCGCCGAGCAGTTCGGCGAGGGCGTCGAGCAGGGGGATGTCGCTCGGTGCCCACCCGGCCGGCTCGGCCGAGACGGCAGTGATCTCCTCGGGGGACAGCTGTGGGGCGATCCGGGCCAGCCGGGCGGGATCGGTCAGCAGGCCAGCCAGCAGGGTCTCGGCATCGAGGGTGGGCCACCATGCCTCGATGAACCGGGCGACAGCGGCGTTCTCGGCGATGCGGGACCGCAGATGCTCGATCTCCTCCTCGGAGAGCAGCCCGTCGACGTCGCTGCCGGTGGACGTCCGGGGGGCGTGATGCTCGTGCTCCATGCTCTTGTCGACGCGGGCGAGGATGTCCTCGAAGCCCTCCTCCATCTCGTCCATCAGCGCCTCGCGTTGCTCGGCGACGACATCGGCGAGGAGGTGGTGCAGCTGCTCGGCGAACGCCGCGCGGGCGCGGTGGTACGGGCGTCCCTGTGTCGCCGAGGCGAGCGCCTGTGCCACCGTCGCGGCCGCGATGACGTAGAACTCGCCGTCCCAGCGCAACTTCAGCTCGCGCGGCCGGGGGAGCAGTGACGCGACGTAGCCTTCGAGCGTGGCCTGCCAGAGCGCGCGGCCCTTGATCTCGGCGAGAAGCCTGCTCTCGTCGCGACTCACCTGGACGTCGGCCAGCAGGGTGTCGCAGGTCGCCGAGACGACGGCGGTCTCACCGAGCGCGGGCAGCACCTGGGCGATGTACCGGAGGAACCGCGGCGAGGGGCCGAGGACCAGGACCGCCTGCTCGGCCATCTTCCGGTACGTGAACAGCAGGTACGCGACGCGGTGCAGGGCCACAACCGTCTTGCCCGTGCCGGGGCCACCCTGAACGATCAGCGGGCCGGTCGCCTCGGCCCGGATGATGTCGTCCTGTTCCCGTTGCAGTGTGGAGATCGCCGTCGACATGCGGCCCGTGCGCCGCTGGTCGAGAGCGGCCAGGAGGGCGCCTTCGCCGACGAGTTCGGCGGTGATGCTCCCGTCCAGCGGCTCGTCGTCCACGCCGACGACTGTTGATCCCGTGGTGCGGATGTGCCGGCGCCGTGCCTGACCCTGCGGGTCGCCGGCCGTCGCGGTGTAGAACGGCCGAGCCGCCGGGGCGCGCCAGTCCACCAGCAGTGGCTCACCGCTGTCGCCCTCGTCGCGGAGGCCGATCCGGCCGACGTGCCGCACCGTGCCGTCAAGGCTGTCGAGGCGACCGAAGACCAGCCCGTCCTCCGCTCGCCGTAGCTCGTCGTACTGCTGGCGGAGCATGCGCTGCCGGGCCTGCTCCATCGGGTCCACTGCCGCTGTCGAAAGCTCGACCCGCAGGTGGTCGGCCAGCCTGTCCCGCCGGGCGGTGGCCACGTCCAGAAACGCCTGTTCCTCGGCGACCGCGGATCGCAGTGCGGCACCCTCTGCGGTGGCGGTCAGGTGGCCGTGTGGCGTCTCGTCGCTGACGCCGGCGGTGCTGTTGCTCGGAGCAGACTTACGGCGCATTCGCGAATCCCCGTATCGGTTCCCCCTCGGCCCGGACGGGCCGCCGTGCATTCGGCGGCAAGCATAGAGTCGGTTGCCAGCACCGCCCAGGAACTCCGCCCGCAGAGACGGTAATCTCAATCCCTTGCAGGTCCCGGGGCTCAGGTGGCCTTTATCCGCTGTGGTCAGCCCAACGTGAAGGTCACGTCGTCGACGTCGAAGGCGGTGACGCCGTTGCCGGCCGTCTCGCTGCCGAGGAAGCTGACCGTCGCGGTGCGCTCGGTCGTCGCCGTCCCGCTCGACATGGTGTACTGCCGCCACAGCGCCCCGCCGTCGAAGGCCAGCGAGAACCTGGTCTTCGGCGGTATTCCGGTGACCGCCATTCCGACGTTCAGGTAGTCACCCCGGCTGATCTCCGTGGTGGTGGTCCGCACCCAGAAGCTGACCGTCAGGTCGCAGTTGGCCGGGACGGTGACGGTGGTACGCAGCAGGTCGCTGCGCGTCACGTCCAGCCCCGCGAAGGTGGCGTACCCGCGCCCGGTGTGTGCGGGCCGGGTCGCGTCGCCGAAGACGACGATGCGGGGGCCGGCGGTCCAGCCTGTCGCGCCGCGCTCGAACCCCGGGTTCGGGTGGATCTGCCCGGCGCAGGGCGGGTCGGCGACCGGCTGGCCGTGGGATGCGCTGCCCGTGGTCAGGAGCAGGGCCGCGGCCACTGCGGCGGTGACGAAGGCTTTCATCAGGTCTCCCCGCGTCGATACATTCGAGACTGTCGATATGTGTCGACGATGCGCGATGGACGTGGGCGCGTCAAGCCCTTCCCGAGATGGGCTCGCACGCGGGGCGGCAGGTGACCGGCACTACTGGCGGCGGCGGGCGTCAGCCTCTGTGTCGAGCAGGTCGTTGAGGGTCAGCGCGGAGTTGATCAGGGAGAGGTGGCTAAACGCCTGGGGATAGTTGCCGATCTGCTCCCCGGTGGCGGCGATCTCCTCGGCATAGAGGCCGAGGTGGTTGCTGAAGGTGAACATCTTCTCGAAGGTGAGTCGGGCGTCGTCGAGGCGGCCGGAACGGGCCAGCGCCTCGACATACCAGAAGGTGCACATGTTGAAGGTGCCCTCGTGGCCGGGGAGGCCGTCGGGGGAGTGGACCGGGTCGTACCGGTGGACCAGGCTGTCGGAGACCAGCTCGCGTTCGATCGCCAGCAGGGTGGACTGCCACAGGGGGTCGCTCGGCGTGACGAAACCGACCGCCGGCATGGCGAGCAGCGCCGCGTCCAGCACGCTTTCGTCGTACGCCTGCACGAACGTGCCCCGGCCCCGGTGGTATCCGCGGGCCATGACCTGGTCGTAGATGCGGTTGCGTTGCTCGGTCCAGCAGGCCATGTCCCCCGGGCGGCCGGTACGGGTGGCCAGTCGGATCGCCCGGTCCAGCGCCACCCAGGACATCACCCGGCCGAAGGTGTAGTTGCGGGGGTGGTGCCGGCTCTCCCAGATGCCGGCGTCGGGCTGGTCCCAGTTGCGGCAGAGCCAGTCGACCAGCCGCACGGTGCTCTTCCACACCTGGTGCGAGACACGGATGCCCTGCTCGTCGGCGAGGTGCATGGCGTAGAGCGCCTCGCCGTGGATGTCGAGCTGGAGTTGGTCGGCGGCGCCGTTGCCGATCCGCACCGGGCTTGATCCGCGGTAGCCCTCCAGATGGTCAAGCACCTCCTCGTGCAGGTCGGAGGAGCCGTCCACCCGATACATGATCTTCAGTGGATCCTGGTGGTCGCCGGCCTCGCGGATCCGCTCGTCCAGCCAGTTCATGTACCGGCTGACCTCCTCGGTGAAGCCGAGGCCGAGCAACGCGTGCACGGAGAAGGACGTGTCGCGTACCCAGGTGTAGCGGTAGTCCCAGTTACGGGTTCCGCCGACCAGCTCGGGCAGCGCGGCGGTGGGCGCGGCGATCATCGCGCCGGTCGGCGCGTACGTCATGAGTTTCAGCGTGATCGCCGAACGCTCGACCATCTCCCGCCAGCGGCCGGTGTAGCGGGAACGCTCAAGCCAGCGCCGCCAGTAGTCCTGGGTCCACTCGAACATGCCCTGGATCTCTTCCGGCGGGAAGATGCGCGGTTCGCTGCCGCCCGTCTCCAGGACCACCCCTCCCGTGTCACCTTCGTTCAGCGTGCCGTACGCGACCAGGTCGCCGCCCTCAAGGTGGATGTCACCCTGCTCGGAGATCAACCGCCGTACGGGGTCGACCGGGTTGAACGTCAGCGAGGCCGACCGGCTGCGGAAGACGTAGCCGTTGTGGTGGCGCTCCAGCTGATGCTCGTCGCGGGCGTAGTTGAACCGCGGTCGGCACTCCACCCGGAAGCGCATGCTGCCCCGGACCATGGTGACGAGGCGGACCAGGCGGTGCGCGTCGGTGACCCGCTCGCCGGTGACCGGCATGAAGTCCATCACCTCGGCCACACCGTCGGCGCTGATGAACCGGGTGATCAGGATGGGCGTGCCGGGGAGGTAGAGCTGCTTGGTCACGTACCGCACGTCGTGCGGCGCGATCTGGAAGTAGCCGCCCTTCTCCTTGTCCAGCAGCGCGGCGAAGATGCTCGGCGAGTCGAATCGCGGCGCGCAGAACCAGTCGACAGTGCCGTCACATGTCACCAGCGCGGCGGTCTGCAGATCGCCGATGAGCCCGTGATCCTCGATCGCCGGATAGCTGTCCACGTCTCTCCCCGGTTCGGCGGCGTCCTGCGCATCGAACCTAGGGAAAAGATTGTCGACTGAGGTGAGATTCGCGTTCTGCCACCCTGTCGCGTGCCCCGGGGCGCGCCGACGAGTTCGCCGAACCCGTCCAGGGTGCCGCGCCCGCCTCGGCGTCAGCGGTGCGGGCGGCAGGAGGAGCGGATGACCAGTTCCGTCGGGAGCCGGATGTGGGTGTCGCGCTCGACGCCGGCGATCAGGTCGACGAGCAGGCGCAACGCCTCGGCGCCCATCCGCTGCAGTGGCTGCATGATGGTCGTCAGCGGCGGGTTGACGAGCGCCGACTCCGGCACGTTGTCGAAGCCGATCACCGAGAGGTCGTCGGGCACGCACAGGCCCATGTCGCGGGCCACGGCCATCGTGGATATCGCCGAGAGGTCGTTACCCGCGAAGATCGCGGTCGGCCGGTCGGCGAGGGCGAGAAGCTCCGCCGCCGGGCCGGCGGCGGTCTCGATCCGGAACCCACCGGGGCGGACGAGCCGCTCGTCCACCGGCACGCCGGCTTCGGCCATCGCACTGCGAAAGCCGGCCTCGCGCAGCTGCGCCGACATCAGGTCGGTGCGTCCGCTGATGTGCCCGATCCGGGTGTGGCCGAGGGAGAGCAGGTAGTTGGTCGCCAGCACCGCGCCCGCGAAGTTGTCCGAGTCGACGGTGGGCAGGTGGGACGGGCCGGTGTGCGGGTCGACGGCCACGACGTGGAAGTTGTTCTCGGTCTCGACCACTGTCGGCGTGACGATCACGGCGCCGTCGATGAGGGTGCCGGAGAGTCGGGCGAGCGAGCGTCGCTCCCATCCGACCGCCGCTCCCTCGCCGTCCCCGCTGGAGTAGGCCAGCAGCTGGTAGCCACTGCCCGCGACCTCCTGGGACGCGCCCTTGAGAAGCTCGGTCGAGAACGGCTCGAACTCGGCCAACAGGATGCCGAGCACGTTGGTCCGGTGGCTGCGCAGGCTCTGCGCCCCCAGGCTCGCCTCATAGCCGAGTTCGTGGATGACCTGCTGGACGCGCTCCACCGTCGCTCGGGCCACGCCGTATCTGCCATTGACAACCTTCGATACGGTCGCGACCGAGACGCCGGCAGTGCGTGCGACATCGGACATCTTGACGCGCTGCTGAAACACCACGTCGATGATGATAGGGCCGCAGTCGACGAGGTGTCGCCGCCGATTCGAAAACGTTATCGATACCGATTGACATCAAGTTACATGACTGTAAAACTTCGCCGCAGGCCGAGTACCGCGACTGAGTAGTCGAGGAGACATCGATGGCAACGAAGCGACGTAGAAGTGCCGCCCTGGCACTGTTGATGACAGGTGTTCTCGTTGCCGCCGGGTGCAGCGGCGGCGGCGAAGAGGCAGCCCCTCAGGGCGAGCTCTACAAGGACCCGGTGACCCTGACCTGGTGGCACAACGCCTCGCAGGACGGGCCCGGCAAGACCTACTGGGAGAAGGTCGCCAAGGACTTCTCCGCACTCCACCCCACGGTCAAGATCGAGATCGAGGCGATCGAGACCAACCAGCTCCAGCGCACCCGGATCCCCGCCGCGCTGCTGAGCAGCGACCCGCCGGACATCTTCATGACCTGGGGCGGCGGTGAGATGACCGAGCAGGTGGAGGCCGACTACCTCAAGGAGGTCACCGACCAGGTCAAGGACGAGGTCGCCAACATCGGCAGCGCCGCAGAGATCTGGCAGGTGAAGGGCAAGCAGTACGGCCTGCCGTTCCGGATGGGCATCGAGGGCATCTGGTACAACAAGGACATGTTCGCGCAGGCGGGCATCTCGGCTCCGCCGACCACCTTCGAGGAGCTCAACGCAGCTGTCACCAAGCTCAAGGCGATCAACGTCGTTCCGATCGCCGTGGGTGCCGGTGACAAGTGGCCGGCCGCGCACTGGTGGTACAACATGGCGCTGCGCGCCTGCTCGGTCGACACCCTCAAGAAGGCGGCCTCGGAGAAGACCTTCGACGATCCGTGCTTCGTGAAGGCCGGCCAGGACCTGAAGGCGTTCATCGACACCAAGCCGTTCCAGCCCAACTTCATCGCCACGCCGGGCCAGAACGACCCGACCAGCGCCAACGGCATGCTCGCCAACGGCAAGGCCGCAATGGAGCTGATGGGTGACTGGAACCGCGGCACGCTGGACACCGTCGCCACGGACAAGACCAAGCTCGCCTCGTTCCTCGGCTGGTTCCCGGTGCCGGCGATCTCCGGTTCGCCGGGTGACCCGAAGGCGGCCCTCGGTGGGGGCGACGGGTTCTCCTGCTCCAAGAACGCGCCCGCCGAGTGCGTCGAGTTCCTCAAGTACATCGTGAGCCCCGAGGTGCAGAAGGGCTACGCCGAGACCGGCACCGGCCTGCCGGTGGCCAAGGGCGCGGAGGGGGCCGTGAAGGACCCCGCGCTGACCTCCATCCTGCAGGCCACCTCCGGATCGAGCTACGTCCAGCTCTGGTTGGACACCGCCTACGGCAGCACCGTCGGGACCGCGATGAACGACGCGGTCGTCGCCATCTTCGCCGGCAACGGGACGCCTGAGAAGGTCGTCTCGGCGATGAAGGCGGCCGCAAGCAAGTGACCTCCGCCAACCAGCTCCGTATGCCCGCCGGCGGCGCTTCCGCGTCGCCGGCGGGCCCCCGCCAGGCTGGGCGCGCGTCCGCCCGCCGCGCCGACAACCGTCGCAAGTGGTACGAGATCATCGGCCTCACCACGCCGGCGATCCTCGTCTACGTGATGTTCGTGCTGGTGCCGATGGGCTTCGCGGTCTACTACAGCCTGTTCCGCTGGCGCGGGGTCGGGCCGCCCACCGAGTTCGTCGGCCTGCGGAACTACACCCTCGCCTTCCAGGATCCGATCTTCCTCGACGCGTTGCGCAACAACGCCATCATCGTGTTCGGGTCGCTGCTGATCCAGGGCCCGATCGCCCTCGGCGTCGCCCTGCTGCTCAACCGTCGCTTCCGTGGGCGCGCCGTGTTCCGCCTGCTGGTGTTCGTGCCGTACGTGCTCGCCGAAGTCACCGTCGGCATCATGTGGAAACTGCTCCTGACCGGCGACGGCACCGTTGACGCGCTGCTGCGGTCCCTGGGCATGGGCGGCCTGGTGCAGGCCTGGCTCGCGGACCTGGACGTGGTCATCTGGACCCTGCTGGCCGTCCTCACCTGGAAGTACGTCGGCTTCGCCATCATCCTGCTCCTCGCCGGTCTGTCCAATGTGCCCGACGAGCTGACCGAGGCGGCGGCCATCGACGGCGCGAGCTGGTGGCAGATCCAGTGGCACGTCACGATCCCGCTGCTCGGCCCGACCATCCGGATCTGGATGTTCCTGTCCATGATCGGTTCACTGCAGATCTTCGACATGATCTGGGTGACCTCGGTGCCCGCGGTGCGGTCCCTCGGCGCATCGGCCACCATGGCGACCTACATGGTCGACAACGGCTTCTTCGCCCGGCTGTGGGGCTACGGCAACGCCGTGGCGGTAATCCTATTCGTCATCTCCTTCGTGGCGGCGCTGCTGTTCCAGCGGTTCCTGCTCCGCCGCGACATCGAGGGCGCCATCACCGGAAGGGCGAAGTGACGATGGCCGTGAACAGCGTTCTCCCCCAGTCCACCGGGCGTCGTCAGATTTCCTGGGGCACGCCGCTCACCTACGCGATAGCGCTCGCGGTCGCGGCCGTGTCGATCGCCCCGGTCATCTACGTGGTCATCGGCGGTTTCCGCACCACCCCGCAGATCGCGGCGGACCCGGCCGGCCTGCCGGACCCGTTCGTGTGGAGCAACTACGCCCGGGTGCTGACCCAGAGCAACTTCTGGCAGCAGGCGTTCAACAGCGCGGTCATCGCCCTCGGCACCACACTCGCCGTCGTCGTGCTCGGTTTGGCCGCCGCGTTCGTGCTCGCCCGCTACAGCTTCCGCGGGCGGGAAGGGCTCTACACCTTCTTCACGCTCGGCCTGCTGTTCCCGGCCGGAGCGGCGATCCTGCCGCTCTACCTCATGCTGCGGGACCTGAATCTGATCAACTCCTACTACGCGGTGATCCTCCCGCAGGTCGCCTTCTCGCTACCACTGACGATCGTGATCCTGCGTCCCTTCCTCTCGGCCATCCCGAGAGAGCTGGAGGACGCCGCCGCCATCGACGGTGCGAGTCGGCTCGGTTTCCTCTGGCGTGTCGCGATGCCGCTGTCGCGGCCCGCGCTCGTCACCGTTGGCGTGCTGGCGTTCGTGGCGAGCTGGAACTCGTTCCTGCTGCCGCTGCTCGTCCTCAGCGACGTCGACCTGCACACCCTGCCGCTGGGCGTGCAGAACTTCTCCAGCCAGTACACCACCGACACGGCCGGCGTCCTCGCCTTCACCTCGCTGGCGATGCTGCCGGCACTGCTGTTCTTCACGCTCGCGGAGAAGCAGATCGTCGGTGGCCTGCAAGGTGCGGTCAAGGGCTGAGCGGCAGCGGTACGAGCACAACCAGAGAGGCACAGCATGACTGAGGTCCACGAGGTGGTGGGCGGGCCGGCGCCGGCTCAGGCAGATCCGAACAACAGCCGACAGGACGGGTACGACGGAGGGGACCGCCTCCACGATCTCCTCGGCCGGATGACGATCGATGAGAAGATCGCCCAGCTCGTCGGCTTCTGGGAGAAGGAGGACGGCGAGGCGGTCGCACCACTGCAGGGGGAGTTCGGCGACAACTCCAAGCTTGAGGACTTCACCCGGCACGGGCTCGGTCATCTCACCCGCGCCTACGGCACCCGTCCCCAGGATCCGGTGCAACGCGCGTCCTGGCTGTGGAAGTTCCAGCGGGACCTGGTCACCGGGACCCGGCTGGGCATCCCGGCGATCGTCCACGAGGAGTGTCTCACCGGGCTGTCGGTGTGGAAGGCCGCCACCTTCCCCACCCCGCTGGCCTGGGGTGCCGCGTTCAACCCCGAACTGGTCACCGAGATGGCCGCGGCGATCGGCGCCTCGATGCGGACCCTCGGCGTCCACCAGGGGCTCTCCCCGGTGCTCGACGTGATCCGCGACCCCCGCTGGGGTCGGGTGGACGAGTGCATCGCTGAAGACCCGTACCTGGTCGGCACCATCGGCACGTCGTACGTGCGCGGCCTGCAGTCGCAAGGGGTGCACGCCACCCTCAAGCACTTCGTCGGCTACTCCGCCTCGCGCGCCGGGCGCAACTTCGCCCCCGTGCACGCCGGCCGCCGGGAGCTGGCCGACGTGCTGATGCTGCCGTTCGAGATGGCGATCATCGACGGCGACGCACGCAGCGTCATGCACTCCTACACCGATATCGACGGGGTGCCCGTCGCCGCCGACCCGACGATGCTGACCGGGATCCTGCGTGACCAGTGGGGCTTCGACGGCACCGTGGTCGCCGACTACTACGGGGTCGCGTTCCTGAACCTGCTGCACCACGTGGCGAGCGATCACGCGGAGGCGGCCGGGCAGGCGTTGACGGCCGGTCTCGACGTCGAGCTGCCGACCGGCGACGCCTATCTGACCCTGCGGGAGTCGGTACGGACCGGCAGGATCGACGAGGCGATCATCGACCGCGCGGTGCTGCGGGTGCTGCGCCAGAAGCAGGACCTGGGCCTGCTCGACGCGACCTTCAGCGACGAGCCGCCGCAGGCGATCGACCTCGACTCACCCGAGCACCGGTCGATCGCCCGCCGGCTCGCCGAGGAATCGATCGTGCTGGTCGCCAACCGGGACGCGCTGCCACTGCCGGCGGGTCGGCGGATGGCCGTCATCGGCCCCAACGCCGACCGGCAGAGTGCGCTCTTCGGGTGCTACTCGTTCCTCAACCACGTCCTCGTCCAGCATCCCGGCGTGGAGACCGGCATCGAGGTGCCGACAGTGCTCGACGCCGTGCGGGTCGAGTTCGGCGACGACCTCGTCACGTGGGCCCGCGGCTGCGACGTGGACAGTGACGACCGGTCCGGCTTCGACGAGGCGGTCGCCACGGCGTCCGCCGCGGACGTCGCCGTCCTGGTCGTCGGCGACCACGCCGGCCTCTTCGGACGCGGCACGGTCGGCGAAGGGTGCGACCGGGACGACCTGGAACTGCCCGGCGTCCAGCGCGAACTGGTCGAGGCGGTGCTGGCCACCGGCACGCCGGTGGTCCTGGTGCTGCTCACCGGGCGGCCGTACACGATCGGTTGGGCGCTGGCGCGCTGTGCGGCGGTCGTGCAGGCGTTCTTCCCGGGCGAGGAGGGCGCCGGGGCGATCGCGGGAGTGCTCTCCGGGCGGGTCAACCCGTCGGGCAAGCTGCCGATCACCATGCCCGGGCCGGCCGGCGCGCAGCCCTACTCGTACCTGCACCCCACCCTCGGTCAGGGCAACGAGGTGACCAGCCTGCCGGCGATACCCGTGGCGCCGTTCGGCCACGGGCTGTCCTACACGACGTTCGCCCACACCGATCTCACCGTGTCCGGCACGGTGCCCACCGACGGGGCGATCGGGGTGAGCGTGCGGGTGACGAACACCGGCGCTGTCGCCGGCGACGACGTGGTCCAGCTCTACGGTCGCGACCCGGTCGCGTCGGTGACCAGGCCGTTGGCGCAGCTGCTCGGCTACCAGCGGGTCCATTTGGAGCCGGGTCAGTCCGTCACTGTCGAGCTGACCGTCCCCACCACCCGCCTGGCCTTCTCCGACCGCACGTACACCCGGGTCGTGGAGCCCGGCGAGGTCGAACTCTGGGTCGGCACCAGCGTGCAGCGGGACACCCAGGCGGTGACCACGCTGGTCGGTGACACCGTCCCGGTCACCAATGCCTCCCCCCGCTGGACCGTCACCACCATCCGCTGAGACCGGTCCGCCGGCCGTCCCTCCAGGTCGGCCGGCGGACCGCGGTCATTCGGGTGCCGGCTCGCGGCTTCGCTGATCTCGCCCGGCCGGGTCGGTCACGCCGGTGCCGGTGCCCTCTCCGTCGCCGCGGTCGTGCTGCGGGCCGAGCTGGCTGATCTCGTACCCGTCGGGGTAGCTCCTGGCCCGGATGCCGTCGGCGAACAACGCCGTCGCCCGTGGCGCGCCGAACCACCGCTGCGACAGTGCGCGCGTCTTCAGGGCGAGGTGCAACCCCGCCCGGACCGGCCAGGCCGGCGTGTCCACCCGCGTCGCGCGCCGCAGCGGCGCGTCGTACATGGCACTGACCAGTGCGTTTCCCAGCGGCGCGAGCATCCGGGGGAGCCGGGCGAGCATCAGCATGCGGGTGGCCCGTTCGATGGCGGCCGCGTCGTCGTTGGGTTGCAGGTGAACCGCGTCGTGCGCGTCGAACCAGGTCTCGAACTCGTCGTACGACGCGGGGATGTCGGTGATGCCCATCCGTCGGCCGAGTTCGCGGTAGAACAGGTACGTGGCGTGCCGTTCGTGGCAGCAGGGCGGGCGCCAACCGTACGCCTGCAACCACCGGGTGGGGATCACGACCAGGCAGCCGAGGACGTAGCGGAAGTCGTCGTTGCTGATGTCGTACGGGCGGTGAATCTGGTTGACGCGCCGCAACGCGTCACGGCCCCGGGGCTGCTCGAAGCCGTTGAGCACCATCTCGTACATCAGCAGGCCGGTGTCGTCGATCCGCTTCTGGGTGCGTTCGGTCAGCTCACCGGTGGCGGTGTGCACAGTGGCGATGGCGGGGACCGAGAAGGACCGGTTGAAGGCGAGGTTGAGCCCGAGCTTCATGTCCCACGGGAACTCGTAGCGCAGCATCGTCTGGTAGATGTCCAGGTAGTCGCGCTCCGGATCGAGAGCGCGGGTACGGGTCAGGTTGTCGTAGCGGCCTCTCATCGGTGGGCGTCTCCCCTGGTCGGCCCTGGTGACCGGCGGTCCGGGGCGGCTCCCGGCGCCGGTTCCTCCTCCGGGAGGTGAGCACCCGTCCAGGTGACGGTGGCCAGCCGGGCACCGAGTAGCCGCCGTGCCCGGGCGGCCTCCCGGGCGTTCGCGTTGACCAGCACCGGCTGCTGCGCGGCGCTGAGGATGGGGAGATCCGACAGCGAGTCGCTGTAGGCCACCCGCCACGGTGGCGTCACCCCGTGCGCGGCGAGCTGCGCCACCTTGGCCGACCCGTGGTTGTGCACGATCAGCTTCGGCCCGCGAATGCGCGAGGCCACGAGCTCGACCTCGGCGAGGCCGATCACGTCGAGCACCGCGCGCGCCAGGGTGTGCTCGCAGGCGGTCACCACGATGACCCGGTCGCCCGCGTCGAGGTGGGACCGGACCCGGCGCAGGCCGGGCACGATGATCCGCCCCGGCTCTTCGCCGAGGTCCGCGCCGAAGCGTGCGAGCTCTGCGGCCAACTCGTCGGCGTTGCGGCCCGACAAGCCGATCCGGCTCACCTACCGCGCCGCCCACGGACGCGCTGCGGGAATGGCGGCGACGGGCGCGAGGAGGACCAGGAGCGCGACGGCGAGCGGCAGCCGGGCGCCGACGAAAGCAGTGCGTCGCAGGAACAGGCCGAATGCGTCGCCGCGCAGCAGCACACCGTCAAAGTCGACGATCACCGTGCCGGCGGTCGACGCCCCTGTCGCACTACCGACCACTGTGCCACCGGCGGTTCGCCATCAGTCGAGTGTACGGGCGGCCGGCGTCGACGGCGTTGTCCGGCCGCCCGGCACTCGACGGTGATCCCGCCAGCGACGCTCAGTACGGATATCCGGGAATGTTGAGTCGCACGCTGTACAGCCCGGAGTCGCCCCACGAGCCCGACGTGATGAAGAGGGTCTGCCGGTCGGGGCCGCCGAACGCGACGTTGGTCGTGCCGGTGTTGCCGGGCCGGATCGTGCCGAGCGGGGTGCCGGCCGGGGAGTAGACGTGGACCAGCGAGTCCCCACCCGAGGTCCAGTAGACGTTGCCGGCGCAGTCGACGGTGCCGCCGTCCGGACCGCCGATGTAGTTCACGAAGACGCTGCGGGCGCCGACGCTGCCGTCGGGCTGGACGACGTACTTGTAGATCTTGTTCTCGGCGTAGGCGCCCACGTACAGTGCGCTCCCGTCGGGCGACAGCGAGATCCCGTTGGGTTGGCGCAACCTGTCGTCCACCAGCGACACCTGCCCGCCGGAGACGCGGAAGACGCTGGTGCGCCCGCTCATCTGGTCGGGCCGGTTGCCGCGCTGGAAGTTCGGGTCGGTGAAGTAGACGACACCGTCCGATCGGACCGCGACGTCGTTCGGCGAGTTGAACGCCCGGCCCTGGTAGTTGGCCGCGATGGTGCTGCGGGTCCGGTCGCTCAGCCGGTACGCGGAGACGCTCCGCTGGTCGTGGGTGGCCGCGACGAGCTGCTGGGCGTCGGCGGTGAGCGCCAGCCCGTTGCTGCCGGCGTTGGCGATGAACGTGTCGAAGGTTGCCGGCGGGGTGAACCGGCGGATCGTCGACGGCTGGACGTTGTACGGCCCGGTGCCGGCGGTCATGTCGGACATCAGCAGGTAGCCACCGTCGGCGACCCAGACCGGCCCTTCGAGGAAGGTGAACCCGCCCCGGATCCGCGGGGCCGTCACGGTGCTGGCCGGCAGTGGTGGGCCGTAACTGACACCGGTCGGGCAGGCACCGGGCGGTGCACCGGGCGGACCGGCGAGCGCGGCGTGGGCGCTGGCCTGCGCAGCGTCGGCGGCAGCACCGGCGGGCACTGTGGTGGTGGTGACCGCGAGGCACAGGCCGGCCAGTGCGGCAAGGGTGGGACGCCAGGTCATCGAACACTCCAATCGGCGTCGAGGGTGGCGATGGCCGGCGTGCGAGGTCGGGGGCTGGCACGGCGTGAGGACGGGGCCGTCGACGTGAATATTCGGGAGCCTAAATCATGAAGCAGTGATCCGCAGCGGTTTCGCCGTCAGATATTTCGAAGCGGATCCGGTTTGTCGACAAAGACGCTGGTCAATGCGATAAGAGGGCCGTGGAATAGTTCCGAGCGGACCACAGTGGACCGTCCGGCGGTGGTCCGGGACATCGGGCCGGGACGTGGCCAATAGGGTTGGGCCATGACCGGCCTGCTCAGTGGTGCCCGAACCGCGGCCAATCCGCTCCGTCAGCTCACGATCGACCAGCTCCGGCAGCGGACCAGCCTCAAGTGGCGGGAACACCCGGACGACGTGCTGCCGCTCTGGGTGGCGGAGATGGACGTGCCCCTGGCCGAGCCGGTCGCACTGGCGATCACCGACGCCGTCGCGCGCGGCGACACCGGCTACACCGCCGGCACCGCGTACCCGCAGGCGTTGGCGGAGTTCGCTCGGCGGCGGTGGGGTTGGGACGGGCTGGCCGTGGAGCGCACCGCGCTGGTGCCCGACGTGATGCACGGCGTCGTCGAGGCGCTGCGCCTGGTCACCGAGCCGGGGGACGCGGTGGTCGTCAACTGCCCGGTCTACCCGCCGTTCTACGAGTTCGTGGCGCACGCCGACCGCCGGATCGTGGAGGCGCCGCTCGGCGAGGACCTGCGGATCGACCTCGGCGCGCTGGAGGAGGCGTTCCGGCGGGCCCGCGCCGGCGGACGGCCGGCGGCGTACCTGCTGTGCAGCCCGCACAACCCGGCCGGCGTCGTGCACACCGCGGCCGAGTTGACCGCCGTCGCCGCTCTGGCCGAGCGGCACGGGGTGCGGGTGGTCGCCGACGAGATCCACGCGCCGGTGGTGGCCGGCGGAGCGCGGTTCGTGCCGTACCTCTCGGTGCCCGGCGCGGAGAACGGCCTGTCGCTGATGTCCGCCTCCAAGGGATGGAACCTGTCCGGCCTGCGCGGCGGGCTCCTCGTCGCCGGCCCGGCCGCGGCCGGGGACCTCGCCCGCGTCCCGTTCGGGGTCAGCGTCAGCACCAGCCACCTCGGCGTGATCGCCCACACCGCGGCCTTCCGCGACGGCGGCGAATGGCTCGACGCCCTGCTGACCGGCCTGGACGACAACCGTCGGCTGCTTGCCGAACTGCTCGCCGAGCACCTGCCGGCCGTCCGCTACCAACCCGGTCAGGGCACCTACCTGGCCTGGCTCGACTGCCGGGCGTTGGGCCTCGGCGACGATCCGGCGACCGTGTTCCTCGACAGTGCCCGGGTGGCGCTCAACTCCGGGTTGGCGTTCGGCACCGGCGGTGGTGGGCACGTCCGACTGAACCTGGCCACCGCCCCGGAGCTCATCACCGAGGCGGTACGCCGGATGGCCGGCGTCGTCGGCTGAGACCGGCACGGGCATCGGTTGGTCGCTCCACGGTGTGCCCCGTGAACCCGCGTTAGGCCGGGCCGGGACACCCCCGGCCCGGCCGAGTGGTCCGCCTTCCGACCGTACTTCGCGGGGGACGCAACCTGATGGGCGTCCGGCCCCGTCGAGCGTGCGGAGGAGGGAGCCTTGATGGTGGATGCCGAGGGTGAGTTCGTGGAGTACGTCTCCGCGCGACTGCCGAGCCTGCATCGGACCGCGTTCCTGATGTGCGGTGACGCCCATCTGGCCGACGACGTGGTGCAGCAGACGATCACGGCGCTCTACGTGAACTGGCGCCGGGTCAGCCGGGCCGACAACGTCGACGCGTACGTCCATCGGATGCTGGTACACAAGCTCGTCGATGAGAAGCGCCTGAGCTGGGCGAAGGTCCGGTTGTTGGGGTCTGCGCCGGTGCCGGAGCGCTCGCCGGCGACCCCGCATGACGACCTGGCCGAGCGGGACAACCTGCTCACGGCGCTCGCCCGTCTGCCGCGCGGCCAGCGCACAGTGCTGGTCCTGCGGTTCCTGTGCGACCTGTCGCTGGCCGACACGGCCGCCGCGATGGGCTGCTCCGAAGGCAACGTGAAGGCGCAGACGGCCCGGGCCCTGGCGGCTGTCCGCCAGGTGCTCGACGTCGCCGAGATGTCAGTGAGGAGTCCGAGATGACCACCGTGGACGATCAGCGGATTGCCGTGCTGCTGCGGTCGGTGTCGGTTCCCGAGCCGCGGGTCGACGTGAGCCGGGCGGTGCGCGACGGCCGGCGACGCCGCCAGCGGCGCCGCGTCGCCGGGGTCGCCGCTTTGACGGTGCTGGCCGGGGTCGGCGTCGTGGGTGCGGTTCAGGTCGGCGGGACCGCCAGTTCGCCGGCGCCGACCACGCCGGCACTCGCGGTGTCGCCGGCCGCGACCGGATCGGCCGCTTCCCGCCCGCCGGTCACCTGCCAGGCGTCGTGGTTGTCGCAGCCGATCGACGGTCCGGTCGCGGTGGCCGTCGGGGTCGACCCCACCGGGCGGTACGTCGTCGGCGACATCGGCACCGGGCAGGAGGACGGGCGGGTCGTGCTGTGGTCCGACGGCAGTCCGGTCGTCCTGCCCAAGACCGCGCGGCACGCGGCAGCGGTCAACGCCAGCGGCCATGTGGTGGGCACCAACGGCGACGGCACCGGCTGGGTGTACCGGGACGGGAAGCTGCGTCTCCTGGCCACCCCGCCCGGCTTTGACGCGGTGCTCGTGCACGCGGTCAACGCCCGGGGTGACATCGTCGGGACGGCCCGCAGGTCGGACGACTCGCACCAGGCCGTGCGGTGGTCGACGGCGCAGCCCCAGACGTACCGGCTGATCGGCCAGCGGGGGTCGACCGCAACCGGGATCACCGACGACGGCACGATCGTCGGCGGGATGGACCAGCAGCCCTACCGGTGGACGCCGCAGGGCGTCGGTGCGGCGCTGGCGGTGCCCGAGGGCTACCCGCGGGCGTCGGTCGAGTCGGCACAGGGTGGGTGGGCGGTCGGGATGGTTCCCGGCGGCAGCAACGGCGGCGCCGTGCAGATGCTGCCGGTGCGGTGGAACCTCACCACCGGGGCGGTGAGCCTGCTGCCCTTCCCCGGGGCGAGCGGCATCTCCGGCGAGGGTGAGGTGCTCATCGGCGACGGAGCGCCGCTGATCGTCGCCCCGGACGGCACCTCCCGCCGGCTGCCGGGCCGACCCGAGGTCCGCGCGACCGAGCCGGGCACGTACACGGCGGAGGGGATCAGCGACGACGGTCTGACGGTGGTCGGGGCCGTCTACGAGAACCAGGCGTACCGGCCGTTGGTGTGGCGCTGCGGACGTTGACGGATTGAGCGGCCCCGTTCACCGTCGCGGTGGGAGCGTGCCGTCCGGGTCGTTTCCACCGGCCGGGCCCGTAGGTACGCTCCCACCCGGCTCAGGCGAGGGCGGACGGTCGCGGTGCCCGGGTGCCCACGGCGCTGGCGAGCAGGAGCGCCACCGCTGGGAGGAACGCGCCACCGATGCCCAGCCCGAGCAGCAGCCCCCAGCCGGTGATGACGAGCGCGGCCACCAGGTCGGCGGCCACCGTCAGCCGACCGAACCGCTGCGCGAGGACGGGCAGCACCGCCGCGACGACGGGGACGCCGAGCAGATAGCCGGCCGCGGCGCCCGAGTCGTCCACCGTGAACGGAGTCAACGCGGCGGCCACCAGCACGGTGATCGCCAGGGCCGACCAGCGGAGCACCGACCGGGTGTCGGCCGGCCGGCGGAGCAGGACCAGGAGACCGACGAGCAGGACGCCCACGACGGCCCCGACGCTCACCACACCGATCATGATGTTCTCCTCGACCGCCACAGGTGGTGTCTCATCGACGACGGCGGATCGTCGTCTCTGCGTCCACCATACGGCTGCTCCGGCCACCGACACGAGGTCAGAACGTCAGCCGGCGTCCAGCACCTCCCGCAGCCGCGCGGCGAACTCCTCGGGCTTGCCCGCGTAGCCGAACTCGCCGCCGAGGAACCCGCCGTGGTGACTCGGGAACACCACGGCCTCCTGGCCGAGCAGCGCCGCGAGGCCCATCGCGGTGCGGGCGGTGTACGTCCCGGCCGACTCCTCGCCGACCGCGACCACGATCCGGGTGGGCACGGCGGTGAGCACCTCCGCATCGGGGCGGTAGTCGGTGATCGCCCACGAGTTCTGCGACAGCAGCGGATCGTCGCGGCTGCCGTCGTCGTCGGCGGTCATGCCGAACATCGCCGGGTCGGGGGTGGGCTGGGCGAAGTAGGCGTCGGTGAACTCGCCCTGCCAGGAGGTCATCGCGATGAACGCGGCCATCCCCGCGCCCGAGCCCTTCGCCTGGTACGCCTCGTAGAAGCCGGCCCGGGCGCGCTCGGCGGCCGTGGCGTCGGGGAGCACGGCGTTGATCGGCGGTTCGTGCGCCACCAGGGTGGCGACGTCGCCGGGATGGGTGGCGACCAGTTCGAGGGCGGTCACCGCACCGCCGCTGCTGGCGAAGAGGTCGACCGGACCGACGTCGAGCGCCTCGACGAGCGCGTGCAGGTCGGCCGCCTGCTGCTGCGGCGTGTGGTCGGACCGACCGTCCATGCGGACGCTGCGGCCCAGGCCACGCGGGTCGTAGGTGAGGACCGTGCGGTCCGTGAAGTGCGGGGCGAGGGCGGTGAAGCCCTCCGCAGTCATCGGCTGGCCGATCAGGAGCAGCGCACGATGGGCGCCGGTGGGAGGTAGCGGGCCGCGGACGTCGTAGACCAGGTCGACGCCGGGAATGTCCAGGGTGTGTGTCTGGATGTCCTGCATCCGATGAGACTACGACCGGGCAGGGGAAATTGGCGGCGGCTGGCGGAGCGCGTCGTCGATGATGCCGGGCATCCGCCGGGCCACCCCCGCGAGGAGGTCCGCGACCTGGACGCGCGGATCGTCGCGGGAGTCGACCATCACCAGCCCCGCCAGGGGTGACACCCCGGTCGGCAACGCGGCAGCCCGGTTGCCGCCGACCGCCGACGCGTCGCCGTTGGCGGCCAACACCCGCTGAAGGCGGGTCAGCCGGTCGGCCGTCAGGGCACTCTGCTCGTCGTGGGTCACCAGCACCTGCCGCTGGCCGCCGCTCCAGGACAGGACCGTTTCGGCCAGCGCCGGCAGCAGCGGTTCCAGCGGAGGAGGGACCGTGCGGTCGTCGGCGTCGAGCCTGGCCACCACGGCCCGCACCTGGTTCGGGCGGAGCCCGTCGAGGACGGCGTCGGCCACCGTGCCGAGGCCGTGTCGCCGCAGCGCGTCCCGGGCCTGGAAGAAGCGCCGCACCGTCTGGTCGACCGGAAGTCGCCGCTTCATCCGGACCAGATCGACGAACGCCGACAGGAAGGCACTCCAGTCGCTTCCGGTCGAGCGTCCGGCCTCGTACAGGGCGAGAGCGGCCGGATGGTGCTCGCGAGCCAGGCGGGTGCCGGCCGCGTACGACGGCTCGGTCAGCAGGAGGTCCACGATCCGGGTGACGAGGAAGAACTCCTTGTCGATGAGGTGGACGTGCGCGCGGCCGGCCAGCGCCGCCAGGAACCACTCCAGTGCCTCCTGCGCACCGGAGCCGCGCAGGAACCGGCCGGATTTGAGCTCGTGCGGCGCGAACCGGAACCCGGACCGTAGGGCGGCGATGATCGCGACCGCCTCGTCGGCGGCCAGGTCGACGCTCGCGTGCGTGATCACCGGGGCGGTCGAGTGCAGCAGATTCGTACCCGAGAACCCCGACTCGTCGCAGGCGATCCGCACGACGGCCCCGACCACCACCGCGCCACCCGGCGGTAGTCCGCCCTGAAGGGGCGATCTCACCGCCGTCCTCCCGCCATGCCGCCCATGGTCACCCGTGATCTGGCGGAGAACAACCCGATTGTGGACGCGAGAGCGCCGTGCACGGTCGGCGTGGTGGCGGTGCTCGGCGCATAACCGCAGCCGGATCGCCGTACATCTGATGTATGTCCTTGCGGGTGGGGCGTTGGCGGCGGCATCGTGGCCCATCGCCCGGCGCTGCCGGCTCGCTCCCTCGCTGATCACCCGCCCGTGCATCTCGCTGAGCGGGCGTAGGGGCGCGGTGTCCACGCATTGATCGACCGTTGCCTATTCTGTGGCCCCGGAGTAACCTTCCCGAAACACATCGGATGTCTGGCGCGTCACTGCCGGGCGTCGGCCTGCTCAGGCAGGGTCCCGGTTGGCTTCACCAAGCGGATCCCCATGTCGAGTCCCACAGTTGTCACGCTTCGGGGTGGCCGGACTGGTCACCGTTTGGAGGATCGATGTCAGACCTGACCCGACGGCAAGCCCTCAAGATCGGCGCAGCCGGCGCGGGTGGCGCCCTCCTGCCGGTGCCCTGGACCGCCGTGGCACGTGCGGACTCGGTGGCGCCGCCGCAGGTGCTGGCCGCCGGTGACCTCGCGCTGTGGTACGACGAGGGGGCCGGCACCGACTGGCTGCGGGCGCTGCCGATCGGCAACGGCCGACTCGGCGCCATGGTCTTCGGCAACGTCGACACCGAGCGCCTTCAGCTCAACGAGGACACCGTCTGGGCCGGCGGCCCGCACGACCCCAGCAACACCCGGGGCGCGGCGGCGTTGCCGGAGATCCGGCGGCTGGTCAACGCCAACCAGTGGACCCAGGCCCAGGATCTGATCAACCAGACCATGATGGGCAACCCCGGCGGCCAGTTGGCCTACCAGACCGTCGGCAACCTCCGGCTCGCCTTCGGATCCGCCAGCGGCGCCTCCCAGTACGACCGGACGCTCGACCTGACCACCGCCACCGTCACGACGTCGTACGTGCTCAACGGTGTTCGTCACCAGCGGGAGGTGTTCGCCAGCGCGCCGGATCAGGTCATCGCGATGCGACTGACCGCCGACCGCAGCGGCTCGATCAGCTTCACCGCCACCTTCGACAGCCCGCAGCGCACCACAGTGTCCAGCCCGGACGGCACCACGATCGGCCTGGACGGCATCTCCGGGAACATGGAGGGCGTCACCGGTCAGGTCCGTTTCCTCGCACTGGCCAACGCGACGGTCAGCGGCGGCAGCGTGTCCAGCTCCGGCGGCACCCTGCGGGTGACCAACGCCAACAGCGTGGTCCTGCTGATCTCCATCGGCTCCAGCTACGTCAACTACCGCAATGTCGGCGGCGACTACCAGGGCATCGCCCGGCAGCGCCTCACCGCCGCGCGGGCCAGCAGCTACGACCAGTTGCGCAGCCGGCACGTTGCCGACTACCAGGCGCTGTTCGGCCGGGTCACCCTGGATCTGGGTCGCACGTCCGCTGCCGACCAGACGACGGACGTCCGGATCGCCCAGCACAACAGTGTCAACGACCCGCAGTTCTCCACGCTGCTGTTCCAGTACGGCCGGTACCTGCTGATCTCGTCATCGCGGCCCGGCACCCAGCCGGCGAACCTCCAGGGCATCTGGAACGACTCACTGGCCCCGGCGTGGGACTCGAAGTACACCATCAACGCCAACCTGCCGATGAACTACTGGCCGGCCAACACCACCAACCTGGCCGAGTGTCACAACCCGGTCTTCGACATGGTCAGAGACCTGGCGGTCGCCGGAGCGCGGACCGCTCAGGTGCAGTACGGCGCCGCCAGTGGCTGGGTCACCCACCACAACACCGACGCCTGGCGGGCCACCGCCGTGGTGGACGGCGCGTTCTGGGGCATGTGGCAGACCGGCGGGGCCTGGCTGTCCACGTTGATCTGGGACCACTACCTGTTCAACGGCGACATCGAGTTCCTGCGGACGAACTACCCGGCCATGAAGGGCGCGGCACAGTTCTTCCTCAACACCCTGGTCACCGAGCCGACCCTCGGCTACCTGGTGACCAACCCGTCGAACTCGCCGGAGCTGAGCCACCACTCGAACGCCAGCGTGTGCGCCGGCCCCACCATGGACAACCAGATCCTGCGGGACCTGTTCGACGGCGTCGCCCGGGCGAGCGAGATCCTCAACGTGGACAGCACGTTCCGCGCCCAGGTTCGTGCCACCCGGGACCGGCTCCCACCGATGAAGGTCGGCTCGCGGGGCAACATCATGGAGTGGCTCTACGACTGGACGGAGACCGAGCCCAACCACCGGCACATCTCGCACCTCTACGGGCTGGCCCCGAGCAACCAGATCACCAAGCGCGGCACCCCGCAACTGTTCGAGGCGGCCCGGCGGACCCTCGCCCTGCGCGGCGACGACGGCACCGGCTGGTCGCTGGCCTGGAAAATCAACTTCTGGGCCCGGATGGAGGAGGGCAAGCGGGCCCACGACCTGATCCGCTACCTGGCCACCACCGCGCGACTCGCGCCCAACATGTTCGACCTGCACCCGCCCTTCCAGATCGACGGCAACTTCGGGGCCACCGCGGGCATCGCCGAGATGCTGCTGCAGAGCCACATCGGCGAGCTGCACATCCTGCCCGCGCTGCCGCCGGCCTGGCCGAGCGGTCGGGTGACCGGCCTGCGCGGTCGGGGCGGGCACACGGTCGGCATCACCTGGAGCAACGGGCTGGCCAGCGAGGTGCTGCTGCGTCCGGACCGCGCCGGCAGTGTCCGCCTGCGTGGTCGGCTCTTCACCGGCACCGTCACGGTGGTCGACACCGCCGACGGCACGGCGGCCCGGACCACCCGGATCGAGTCCGACCTGATCGAGGTCACCGTGCAGGCCGGACGCACCTACCGGGCCACCAGTTCGGGGGGGACCACCAGCCCCACGCTGGAGCAGAGCTTCAGCAATGCCGGCATCACCAGCGACAGCAACACCAACGTCGGGAACTTCGACGGCAACGGGGCCTCCCTGTCAGCGCAGGCCCTGACGTCAGCCGGGGCCAGCCCGGGCGCCACGATCAGCCGCAACGGGGTGAACTTCCGGTGGCCCAACGTCAGCCCCGGCACCGCCGACAACGCCATCGCCTCAGGCCAGACCATCGGCATCAGCGGCACCGGCAGCACGCTGGGCTTCCTGCTCACCGGCACCTACGGCGCGGTGTCCGGCACCGGCACCGTGGTCTACGCCGACGGCACCCGCCAGACGTTCACGCTCAGCTCGCCCGACTGGTACGGCGGGCCGCACTCCGGAGGAACGGCGGCCGTCGTGTCCGCGTACCAGAACCGGCCGAACAACGTCCGCCAGAACACCGCCGCGTGCATCTACTACGTCGGTGTCGGGTTGCAGAACAAGGCGGTGGCCTCGGTCGTGTTGCCCAACATCAGCGCCCGACCGGCGACGAACGTGCCGACCATGCACATCTTCGCCATCGCGATCGGAGGCTGACGGCAGGGGCCGCAGCCTCGGGGGAGCGTGACCGGGCCCGTCCCAGCTGGGACGGGCCCGGTCACGGATTTCGGCGGCGCTGTCGGGGTGGCTGCGCCATACCGCTCATCAGCACATCGACATGCCGGGCCAGCCGGAGCGCACGGTCAGCGGACGCGTTCCCCGTGGCTCTTGATCCGGAAGTAGTCGAAGGCGACGTCGAGGTCGGTGGAGGTGCCGGCCCGGTTGAAGGCCAGCAGCCCTGCCTTCGTCGGCTCGACGTTCAGCGTCTGCGAGCCGATGTAGCGGTAGACGCTCCCGTCGCTGGAGTAGTAGGCGCGGTAGCGGTCCCCGACCTTGCTCAGGCGCAGCCAGATGGCCCCGTCGGCTCCGACGATGCGCTGGGCGTCGGCACCGGTGATCTCCAGCGTCGACGCCGTGCCGTTCTGTTCGCGCAGGAAGACGATCCGGGTCTTGTTGATGGCCGCTGTCGCGTTGCCCATCTCCCAGGCGAGCTTCACGTAGTTGTTGTCGTCCGCGTACCCGAGAACACCGCCCTGCTCGTTGTTGCCGGCGAGGGGGCGGGAGAAGACCACCCGGGACTCGGCCGTCCAGTCGCCGTCGACGTCCTGCACTGCCAGGTTCCTCGCGGTGTTGACGTTGCCCTGGAGGTCACCCTGCTGCGCGGTGACGACCAGGGACCCGTCGGCCAGTCGCCGCCTGCTCTCGTCCGGCCGGACCCACTGCCACTGCGGGCCGAGCGGGGTTGACCCGAACTCGTCGCTGCCGGTGAGGGTGGTGTTCAGGTCCACCGTGTAGACCGACGACGCCGCGCCGTTCGTGACGGTGACCCGGGCCTGCCCGGTGGCGGTGGCCGCCTGCTCCACCGCGACCGAGGCGGCGGGGTCGGCGGCGGTGGCGGTGACCGTCGGCACCGTCGTGGTGCCGGCCGGCGTGAGGGCGTTGTAGCGCAGCACCGTCGGCGCGAAGGACGTCAGGCGCTTGCCGTCGACGCGCAGCGCCGTCAGCGTGGTGTCGGGCACCAGGTTGAAGACGTAGTTCTTCACGAGGGGTCCGAAGAAACTCTCGGTCGTGACCTTGACGACCGCCTGCCCGGGTACGCCGGCCGCCTGGGAGATGATCTCGTAACGGGCCTTGCGGTCGGCGGTCCGCACCTTGGTGATGGTCGGCGACGCTCCGGCCGGCAGCGGGATGGTGTACGAGGCGTCCGAGAGGTTGAAGCCGCCGAACGTCTTCCCGTTCACGACGATCGCCGCCGACAGTGGCGCGTCGTCGACCGGGATGTCCCGCCCGCTGAACTCCTTCCAGTAGTTCACCGAGGTGTCCCGCCAGTCGGCGGCGTCCGCCTCGTGGACCGCCAGCTTGGTACGCACCTCGGCGAACCGGCGCGCGTCGATGTCGGGCTGGAGCGCGTCCCAGGTCTCCCGCATCCAGGTCACGTACTGCACGCCCATCTGGTAGCGGTAGACCAGCTCTGCCCAGAACGTCCGCCCGCCGTCCATCCGATGGCCCCACGGCACGTGGTGGAACCACATCAGCAGGTTCTCCGGGATCGAGTCGATGGTGCCGTAGCGCTGCTGCAGGCGGGGGAAGTACTGGGCGGCCAGGTTGCTGCCGGTGGGGGAGCGGTCGAAGCCCAGACCGACGCTGTCGGCCTTGTTGTAGTAGATCGGGCTCCAGTCGTCACGGCCCGCCCAGTCGGCGGGGTCGGGACGGTAGTGGGCGCCCTCGGCGAACTGGTGGCCGATGCCCAGCGGCGTCTGGTAGCTGACCAGCGACTCCCACGAGCCCATCATCATCTTCCGGATGGTGTCGACGACACGCCGGTCATTGCTCCAGGTCATCCGCGTCCAGTCGGTCGCGATGTCCGCCGAGTCGAGGGTCCAGTCCCACGCCTGACGTCCGAAGGCGAAGAGGTTCGCCTGGGCGAAGTGGTGCCCGGTCAGGTTGTCGGCGTTGCCGAGGTTCGCGACACCCACGATGGCGGTGTCCGAGTGGTGCTGCGCGGTCCCGTCGACGATGTCGCCGACCAGCCGCTCCTTGAGCAGCTTCCCGTTCGCGTCGGTCGCGTAGGTGTCGGTCTTGAGGATCTCCTCGTACATCGGGCCGAGGTAGGCCAGCATCCAGTTCTGGCCGGTGTACTCCTGCGTGATCTGGAGTTCCAGGGCCTGGTTGGTGTTCTCCATCCGGCCGAACATCGGGTGGATGGGCTCGCGGGCCTGGAAGTCCAGTGGCCCGTTCTTGGTCTGCAGGAACACGTTGTCGGCGAAGCGTCCCCGGCTGCCGTCCGGCTGGACCTCGTCGTCGATCGGCCCGAACTCCAGGTAGGCCCGCTTGAGCCGGTCGTTGTCGACGTCGGCGTTGTAGACGAACGTCCGCCAGTGCACAGTCATCCCGAGTGGCGCCACCGCGGCGGCGATGGCGTTGGCGCCGTCACCGTGGTCGTACCCGAAGTCCTGTGGCCCCGGCTGGCCCTCGGAGTTGGCCTTCACGGTGAGTCCCATGAAGTCCGGGATCGCGGCCTGGATCTGCTGGGCCCGGCGGTGCCACCAGCCCCGGAAATCCGCACCGTACGGGTCGAGCTGGCTGTTGGTCAGCGTGTCCGGCGCGAACCGGCTGTCGGTGGGCGCGGTGTACCGGATCGACAGGCCCAGCCTGATGCCGTACGGCCGCAGCGCGTCGGCGAGTGCCGCCTCCTGCGCGATGCGGGTGCTCGTCAGGTACGCGTTGTCGGCGTTGACGTTGTTGATGGTGATGCCGTTGATGCCCAGTGACGCCAGCGCGCGGGCCATGACGACGTAACGGTCGAGGATGACGGGCAGGTTCCGGCCGGCGCTGGCACCGGTCGCGGCGAAGTTGAAGATCGCCCCGCTCTCCCCGTTCAGCCCGCCCAGCCCGGAGGCGTTGTTGCCCGCGTAGAGACGCTCGGTCTCCCAGTTGTTCAACAACCGGTTTTTGATCTTCGGTGACTCCGCGACCCGGAGGTGGTCGATCGGTTTCCGGGTCTGCAGGAGCCGGAGGAAGGCGAAGGTGCCGTACAGCGCGCCGAGGTCGGTGTTGCCGGCGATGACGGTGAACCGTGCCCCGCCCTTCGACACCGTGCGGACGAGGTAGCCCTCGTCGCCCACCGTGGCCAGGTCGCGGGTCGCGATGGTACGGCCCACCAACGGTGAGCTCGCCGGTGTGCCCACCACCACCGAGCCGTCCGGGACTCCGTCGGCCGGCAGCGTCGGTGTGGACTGGTCGAGCAGCCCGTTCAGGCCGCGTACCAGCTCGTCCCGGGCGGCGCCCAGCGTGGTCTCGACGAGCTTCTCGGCGGAACCGGGAGCCATGGCGAGGTCCGTGGTGTGCCGGTGCAGCTTGGTGGCGTCGGCGTTCTCGACCACGACCGCCGTGGCCGCGCGGCGGTAGTCGCGCAGCAGCTGCGCGTCGTCGACCGGCACGTAGCGCAGCCACAGGTCGGAGCCGTCGTAGTCGTCGGGTGACGCAGCCGCGGCGACCGGTGTCGCGGCGACCGGCGTCGTGGCGACAGTGAGGGTGGCCGCGACGGTGGCGAGCACCGTGCCCAGCACGATGAGAGTTCGCCGTAGCCGGGGCACCGAAGCTCGGTTCATCGCCATCTCCTCGTTCGTCCGCTGGGGACGCCGCTGCGCCCGTCCCGCGAGCGCCCGACGTTGACGGATGGATGCGCGTCGATCGTGGGCGGCGCTGCCGCGCCTCGGCAACCAGTTGTCGTTTCTTGTCGTGGGCCGGGCGGCCTCACGGCCGGCGGGCCGCCGGGTCCGGTGCGGACCGGTCCCGCGCCCACTGCGGGCGGGCGCGACCCGGGCCCGGGTTACGCGCGGCCGTCGAGTCGCGGACCACGAGGCGTACCGGCAGGACCATCGGCCGGCCGGTGTGCCCGGGCGCCCCCGCGATCATCGTGAGCAGGTGCCGGGTCGCGGCCGAGCCCTCCGCGTAGAGCGGCGCCGCGACGGTGGTGAGCCCGGGCGTGACGATGTCGGCGGCGAGGATGTTGTCGAAACCCACCACGCTGACGTCACCCGGGACGTTGACGCCCATCCGGCTGAGACCACGGATGATCCCGATGGCCATCTGGTCGTTGAAGGCGAGGACCGCCGTCGCCGGGCGGGCGCACAGCTCCCGCGCGGCCCGCTCACCGCCGGCCATGGTGGGGCTGAACGGCCCGATCTGACGGACCTTGATCTCCAGCTCCATGCCCGCCTCGAGCAGCGAGCGCCAGCGGATGCCGTTGGGCCAGGACGCCTGCGGCCCCGCGACGTAGGTGATGTGGTCGTGCCCCAGCTCGCCGAGGTGCTCGGCGGCCCGCCGTACTCCCCGGGGGTCGTCGGTGACGACGCACGGCACGTCGGCGAGAGCGCGGTTGAGGACCACCACCGGCCGCTGTTTGGCGACCATCCGGATGGCCGAGTCGGACATCCGGCTGCTGGCCAGCACGATGCCGTCGACGGTCGACATGGTGCGTTCGACAGCCGCCCGTTCCAGCCGGTCGGACTCCTGGGCGTCGATCAGCACTGTGGTGTACTCGCCGTCGGTCGCCGCCTCCTGCGCGCCGCGCACGATCTCCGCGTACACCGGGTTGGTGATGTCGGCGATGACCAGCGCGATCATCCGCGTGCGGGAGGTGGTGAGGGCGCGGGCGAGGGGGTTGGTCCGGTAGCCCAACCGCTCGGCGACCCGTCGGATCCGATCGGCGGTCTCGGAGTTGACGCGACTCGGTCGGGAGAACGCCCGGGACACCGTCGAGGGTGAGACGTCCGCCTCGGCGGCGACGTCGTAGATCGTGACTCTCTTTTCCGGCGGCCTGGTGTGGTCGGGCATCTGCATGCTCCTCCCGGCTACGCGCAGTGATCATGGTATGGCGGCAGTGAATGGTCGGCAATGCCCCCGCAACAATCCGGTCGGCCGATCGCATTCGCGCGAGGCAATACATGGCAACCCGTTGCCGCCGTGGCGCGTCGGCTGAATCAATCAGCACCGATGACACCTGGCGGAGGGAACGGCTCATGGGTATGACGCGGCGCGGCGCTCTCCTGGTCACGGCATCGTCGCTGCTGGTGGGCGCGGTCGGGTGTGGAGCACCCGAGGCTCCCGGTGACACCACCGGTGACACCACCGGCGAGGTGCCACAGCGGCCCGGCAAGGCCGTCACCCTCAACGTCCTCGACGTGGCGGGCAACCTCCAGTTGACCCAGGGGATGATCGACGAGTTCGTCTCGAAGAACCCCGACGTGATCTCCCGGGTGACCTATTCAAAGGCACCGGCACCCGAGCTGGCCGGGAAGATCAAGGCGCAGCAGGGGGCGGACCGGGTGGACATCGGTCTCGTGCTGACCGGCGTCGACGGCCTGGCCGCCGGGATCGAGCAGGGGCTCTGGATCGACGTTCTGCCGACCTTCCAGGACCGCCTCGGCGGCATGCGCGACTACCTGGCACCGGCCGCCGCGATGCAGCAGCTCGCCGGCAACGCCGGTGTCACCGTCACCTACTACCCGTCCGGCCCGCTGCTCGAATACCTGCCGTCGCGCCTTCCGACGCCACCCACCAGCGCGGACGCGCTGCTCGCCTGGGCCAAGGCCAACCCCAGGAAATTCCAGTACGCCCGCCCGGCCAACTCCGGCCCCGGCCGGACCTTCCTGATGGGACTGCCCTACATCCTGGGCGACTCGAACCCCAAGGACCCCACCGCTGGATGGGACAAGACGTGGGCCTTCCTCAAGGAGCTGGGCCAGTACGTCGACTACTACCCGTCCGGCACCACCGAGACGATGAAGAACCTCGCCAACGGCACCGCGCACCTCATCGTCAGCACGACCGGTTGGGACATCAACCCGCGGGTGCTCGGCACCGTGCCCAAGGAGGCCAGGATCACCCCGATCGACGGCTTCCACTGGGTCACCGACGCGCACTACGCCGTCATGCCCAAGGGCGTGTCGACCGACACCCAGGCCGCGGTGCTGGCCCTGTTGGCGTTCATGCTCACCCCCGAACAGCAGGCGAAGGCGTACGACGAGGGTTACTTCTACCCGGGCCCGGCGATCAAGGAGGTCCAGCTCTCCTCGGCCCCGCAGAAGAGCCAGGACGCGATCCGGGAGTTCGGTCGCCCCGAGTACGACGCGCTGATCGCCGGAAACCCGACCGAGGTCCCGCTCGACGCGAAGAGCCTGGTGGCGGCGTTCAGCCGCTGGGACCGTGAGATCGGCGGCGGGAAGGTCAAGCAGGGATGAGCGCCTTCTCCCAGCTGCGGCTGGACGGGGTGTCCCGACGGTTCGGCGGCCAGGCCGCGCTCACCGAGCTGGACCTGACGATCGGGGCGGGGGAGTTCATCGCCCTGCTCGGCCCGTCCGGCTGTGGCAAGTCGACGGCGTTGAACTGCCTGGCCGGGCTGCTGCCGTTGACGGCGGGGAGCATCTGGCAGGACGAGCGGCGCATCGACACACTGCCGCCGGAGCGGCGCGGCTTCGGCATGGTGTTCCAGAGCTACGCCCTCTTCCCGCACCTGACCGTCCGGGCGAACATCGCCTTCGGGCTGCGCATGCGGCGACTGCCCAAGGAGGAGACGCGCCGGCGTACGGACGAGGCGGTGCGGCTGGTGCGACTGGAGGACCACGTCGACAAGCTGCCCGGTCAGCTCTCGGGTGGACAGCAGCAGCGCGTCGCCATCGCCCGCGCCGTCGTGTTCGAGCCGTCCCTGGTGCTGATGGACGAGCCGTTGAGCAACCTCGACGCGAAGCTGCGCCTGGAGATGCGGACCGAGATCCGCCGACTGCACCAGTCGCTGGGCCTCACCACCGTCTACGTGACCCACGACCAGGAGGAGGCGCTCTCCCTGGCCGACCGGCTGGTGGTGCTGCGGGAGGGGCGGGTGCAGCAGATCGGCTCGCCGCGCGAGCTGCACACCCGGCCGGCGAACTGGCACGTCGCCGACTTCATGGGCTACCGCAACCTGTGGCGGGGGCGGGTGGAGCGGCTGGACGGCGCGCGGGCCACCGTCGAGTCGTCCGGGCACCGTCTGCTCGGCGAGGTGCTGGGCGACGTCGCGGCCGAGGCGGAGGCGGTGCTCGCGGTGCGCCCCGAGGACATCCGCGTCGACGGGCCCGGCGAGACCCACAACGCCCTGTCGGCGACCGTCGAGGTGGTGGAGTATCAGGGCCGCGAGTTGGCGGCCGAGGCCCGCACCGACAGCGGGCTGCTGCTGCACCTGCGCACCGAGCGGCGGATTGCCCCGGGCGACCAGGTCAGGCTCGCAGTCGACCCGCAGCGGCTGCTCGTCTATCCCGCCGACGCGGCGGCGGCGCAGACCGACCGCGTCCCGCAGGCCTCGGGGGCGACGCGGTGAGCCGGTCCGGGAGCGGACGGCCGCTGACGCACTGGCAGCACCGGCTCGCCGAGCGGGGCGTCGACCGTCAGCTCTGGTTGCTGGTCCCGGCGCTGGTCTTCGTCATCGCCCTGTTCCTCTACCCGTTCTTCTACGGGCTGACGCTCTCGTTCCAGCCGACCAAGGGCGGGCCGTTCAGCGACTACGCCCGGTTCTTCTCCGACTCCTACGAGCGGGGCACGATCGGCATCACGCTGCGGATCGCGTTGCCCGCCGCGCTGCTGAACGTCCTCGCCGCGGTGCCGATCGCCTACCGGATGCGCGGCCGGTTCCGGGGCAAGCGACTGGTCACCACGCTGCTGGTCGTGCCGATCACGCTCGGCACCGTCCTCACCGCCCAGGGGTTGTTGAACTTCCTCGGCCCGACCGGCTGGTTCAACCGGATCCTGCTGTCCAGCAACCTCGTCGACGAGCCGGTGCGGCTGACCCACAACTACTGGGGCGTGTTCCTCTCGCTGGTGATCACCGGCTTTCCGTTCGCGTTCCTGCTGGTGCTGTCGTACCTGTCCGGCATCGACCCGACCCTGGAACGGGCCGCCGCGACGCTGGGCGCGGACTGGCGTCACCGGTTCACCCGGATCACCCTGCCGCTGCTGATGCCCGGCCTCGCCACGACCTTCTGCCTGACGTTCGTCCTGGCGTTCAGCGTGTTCCCGTCGGCCGTTCTGGTCGGCAACCCGGCCGGTGAGACCCGGGTCATCTCCCTCGCCGCCTACCAGGCGGCGTACGAGCAGTACGACTATCCGTACGCGTCGGCGATCGCCATGATCATGGGCTTCGTCGAGCTGGTCGTCATCGCTGTGGTGCTGGCCGCCCGCACCCGCTTCTACACCGGCTCCACCGGAGGCAAGGGCTGATGGCAACGACCACCCAGGCGCCACCGGCGCGGCCCCCCGCCCCCGGCACCGACCGGCGTCGGCGCATCGTCGCCCGGCCGGCCGCCTGGATCGTGTGGGGCGTCGTCATCTTCTTCTTCCTCAACCTGCTGGGCGTCGTGGCGTCCGTGCTGGTCAGCTCGTTCGGCAGGCGGTGGTTCGACACCTGGTTCCCGGACGGCTACACCACCGACTGGTACGTCCGGGCCTGGGACGAGTTCGCGCTGCTCCAGGTCATCGTCGTGACGCTGGAGGTCTCCGCCCTCGTCGTGGGCCTCTCGCTGTTGATCGGCGTGCCGGCCGCCTACGCCCTCGCGCGGCGCTCGTTCCCGGGCAAGCGGCTGATCTTCCTGGTGTTCCTGCTGCCCATCCTGATGCCCCCGATCACGTACGGCATCCCGCTGGCGACAGTCCTCTACAAGTTCGGCCTGGCCGGGCACCTGTCCGGGGTGGTGCTGGCCAATCTCGTACCGTCGGTGCCGTTCGTCATCCTGACCATGACCCCGTTCATCGAGCAGATCGACCCGCGGATCGAGAGCGCCGCGCGGATGTGCGGCGCCGGCCTGCGTACGGTGTTCCTCCGGGTCCTCACGCCGCTGCTGGTGCCGGGCATCCTCGCCTCCGCGATCCTCGTGCTGGTCCGGACCGTGGGGATGTTCGAGCTGACCTTCCTGACCGCCGGACCCGACTCGCAGACCCTGGTGGTGGCGCTGTACTACTCGATGTCCGCGTCCGGGATCCGGGCCCAGCAGTCGGTCGACGCCATGGCGGTCATCTACACCTCGATGATGCTGGTCCTGCTCGTCATCGCACTGCGCTACGTGAACCCGACCCAGCTCGTGGCGCAGGTCAAGGACGAACCGGAGCACTGAGGCCGGTGCCGGCGTCGAGGATCTCACCCAGGCGACCCGCCACCGTGACGAGCGCGGGCAGCCTGGTCCGCAGGCCGCGGTAGGCCGTGGCGAGCGCCGGGTCGACAGTGACGCGGTCGCCGCCGGCCCCCGGGTCGAGCCGGGTGACCGCCGCCTGGAGGTCGGCGGTGTGGCCGATCGCGAAGAGCCCGAGCGCCGCCGCGCCGAGGGTGACCTGATCGGCCGCGCCCGTCACCTGGACGGGGCAGTCCAGGACCGCCGCCATCACCTCGCGCCACAGCGGTGACCGGAAGGCGCCCCCGGTCAGCCGTACGCTGCGGATCGGCGTCAGCTCGGCCAGCCGGTCACGGACACCGCCGAGCTGCAGGCAGACGCCCTCCACAGCGGCCCGGACCAGGTGAGCGCGCGAGTGCTCGCCGCGCAGCCCCAGGAACGCGCCGGGCGGCGCGCAACCCTCCGGCGCGGCCGGGTCGGCCCACAGGTACGGCAGCATCACGACTCCGTCGCTGCCCGGTGCGATCCGTGCGGCGACATCCAGCAGCCCGGGGGTGGCGTTGTCGTCGCCGAGAACCCGTCCCGCCCACCGCACCACGTTGCCGCCGTTGCCGACCGCCCCGCGGACGACCCACGCGTCCTCGGTCAGCGCCGCGCAGGAGAAGGTCTCGGCCGCGTCGGTGCGGGGTGCCCTGACGACGGTCCGCAGAGCCGCGGTGGCCCCGAGCGTCAGGCCGCCGACGGTGTGCTCGGTCGCCGCCGCGCCCAGGCTCCGCAACGGACCGTCACCCGCACCCACCACGACGGGTGTGCCCGGCGGGAGGCCGACCGCGCGCCCGGCCGCCGGCGACAGCCGCAGCACCGCCGTCGTGGGCAGGACCGGGGGCAACTGGCTCTCGGACACTCCGGCGAGGTCGAGGACGGCGGAACTCCACGCCCGACGGTGCACGTCGAACATCCCGGTGCCGGATGCCGAGGACAACTCGGTCACCAACATCCCGGTGAGCCGATGGACCACATAGTCCTTGAGGCCGACCCACCACCGGGTCGCCGTGCAGAGGTACGGCTCGTGCCGGGCGAACCACAGGAGCTTGCACAGCGGGTTTCTCGGGTGCACCGGCGTACCCGTCAACCGGTGCAGCTCCCGGCTCTGACCGGACGACAGCAGTTCGCGGGCCGCCTCCGCCGACCGCGTGTCACGCCCGGTCAGCAGCGGCGTCACCGGCGTCATCGCCGCGTCCAGCCCGATGAGGCCGTACCTGGCGGAACCCAGCGCGAGGGCGACCACCTCCGCCCCGGCGGTGCCGGCCACGCACGCCGACGTGGCCGCCAGGGTGGCCGCCACGAGCACGTCCGGCTCCTGTACCCGCCAGCCGGGCACCGGCTCCACCAGCGGGTACGCCCGGGTGGCGACGTGTCGTGCGGTGCCGTCCAACGCGAACGCGACCGCCCGCGCGGCGGTGGTGCCCACGTCGACTCCGACGATCACCCGACGCTCCGGCTGCATCCGCACATGGTCGAGCGGCGCCGCGCGGGCCGGCAAGCGGTTGCGCGCAGTTGTCGTCACGCGCTGCGCGCCGGTCAGACCAGGAACTCCTCGCGCATCCGCGCACCCAGGTTGATCCCGCCGACCGTCCGTGGGCCGGCCGGATCGTGCACGGCGACGGTGTTGTTGCGACGCATCAGCTCACGGACGGCAGGTGGCAGTCGCGGCGGGTCGTCCATGGCCACGAGGACTTGCCCGGCGCTGGAGATCAGTCGATCGGCCAGGGCTGCGGCGTCGGTGTCCACCCGCACCCGGCCGTACTCCCAGCCGGAGGTGGTGAGGTCGAGCACCTCGAACACGCGGGTCAGCAACGGGTTCGGGTCGGTCACCCGGTCGAGCCGGGGCGCCCGGCTGCCGAGCACCGTGACGGCGGCGGCCACCTGCGCGTACGGGTGGAAGCCGCACGGCAGCGCGAACAGCGGCCAGCGCAGGGCCGGGCCCGCCTCCTTCCACAGCGGCCGGTAGTTACGGCGGTGCACCAGCAGTCTCCGGCCCGTCCGCCGGTGGATCTCCTGGGCCTGGGCCTGGAGGTCCACATGGGCCTCGTCGGCGACCTGACTCACGATCCGGGTCGCCACCACCAGGCCGTCGTCGCTGTCCAGCGAACCGGTGAGCGCCTCGACCTGGTCGTTGAACCGGATCCGCGCGTGGGAGCCGTACCGGGACTGGACGTCGTGCAGCAGCGCCTGCTGGCGTCCCGGGTCGAGCTGGACCCGCCTACCGCCCAGCAACCGACGGAGCCAACGCATGTCGCCTCGATTCAGCAGAGCCGTCGCGGACGGCGGCAATGCTAGTGCGTCGTCTCTTCCCGGTGTCGCCAAGGGGGTTGATCGACGCCGCTGTCCGGGACGGCGCTCACCGGCGACGCGGCGTGATCAGCCCCGACTCGTACGCCCACACGACCAGTTGGGCCCGGTCGCGGCAGTGCAGCTTCGTCATCGCCCGGTTGACGTGTGTCTTGGCGGTCAGCGGACTGATCACCATGCGCGCGGCGATCTCGTCGTTGGTCAGCCCACGGGCGACCAGCTCGACGATCTCCTGCTCCCGGGCGGTCAGGACGTCGCGGCCGGCCGTCGGCTCGGCCGGCGGTGGGCCGGCCACGAACTCACTGATCAGCGTGCGGGTGACGGTCGGCGCGAGCAGCGCGTCCCCGCGCGCGACGACGGCGACGGCGTGCAGCAGGTCGGCGGGGTCGGCGTCCTTGAGGAGGAAGCCGCTCGCGCCGGCGCGCAGGGCGGCGAAGACGTAGGAGTCGAGCCCGTAGTTGGTCAGGATGAGAACCCGGATGCCGGTGAGGTCGGGATCGGCGGCGATGCGCCGGGTGGCCTCGATGCCGTCGAGACCGGGCATCTGCACGTCCATCAGGACGACGTCCGGGCGCAGGCGTCGCGACAGGTGGACGGCCGAGCTGCCGTCGGTCGCCTCGCCGACGACCTCCAGGTGGTCCTCGGCGTCGAGCAGTGCCCGGAAGCCGGCCCGCATCAGCGCCTGGTCGTCGGCGAGCAGCACCCGGATCATCGCGGCCCCGGCGGCCGGCGGGCGCCCCGCGCCCCGGCCTGGCTCGCTCGGGCCCGGCTCGCTCGGGCCTGGCTCGCTCGGGCCTGGCTCGCTCGGGCCTGGCTCGCTCGGGCCTGGCTCGCTCCGGCCCGGCTCGGTTGGCCGGTCACCGCGGGTCGTCCAACGGGAAGGTGGCCCGCACGGTGAACCCGTGGTCGTCGTGCGCGGCGGCCTGCAGGGTGCCGCCCAGTGCGCTGACCCGCTCCCGCATGCCCCGCAAACCCACGCCCGGGGTCAGCGGTTGGCCCGGTGACGCCCGGCCGTCGTCGGTGACCGCGACGGTCAGCCCCGCCGGGGCGTACTCCACCTGGATGTGCGCGGTCGCGGGGCCGGCGTGGCGGGCCACGTTGGTCAGTGCCTCCTGGATGACCCGGTATCCGGCCTGGTCGACCTCGTCGGGCAGGTCCCCGCGCTGACCGGTGACCGTCACCTGCACCGGTACGCCGACCGCCCGGGTCCGCTCGGCCAGCTCGTCCACCCGGGCCAGTCCGACGCGATCGGCGTCGGTGGGCGCGCGCAGGACGTCGAGGGTGGTCCGGAGTTCCCGCATGGCAGCGCCGCTGGCCTCCTGGATCGCCAGCAGGGCGGCCGACGGCGCCTCGCCGTGTTTGCGGGCCAGGTGCACGGCGATCCCGGCCTGCACCTTGATCACCGAGATGCTGTGGGTCAACGAGTCGTGCAGGTCTCGGGCGATGCGCAGGCGCTCCTCCCCGGCACGCCGCAACGCCATCTCCTCGCGGGTGCGCTCGGCTTCGACCGCCCGCTGCTCGACCTGCTCCAGGTACGCCCGACGCTGCCGCCCGACGAGCCCGGCGACGTTGGCCGCCACGAACCAGCCGAACAGCAGGGCCGTCCGTTCGAGGATCACCTGCCCCGGCTGGCCGGGCGGCGCCACCGAGACGTCGCGGGCCAGGAAGCCGCCGAGGAAGACGAGGCTGGCCACGACCGCCGCCGACCGGTGCCCCTGCCAAGCGGCGAGGTACACCGCGCCGAGAACGGGGAACGCGGCGGACACCCCGGGGTGCACCCGGAGGTGAACGGCCAGCATGGCGACGGTGACCACGCCCAGCGCCACCACCGGGTAGCGCCGGCACGCCGCCAGGGCCACCGCCATGGCCAGGACCAGGGCGACGTCGAGCACCTCGACCGTCGCGGCGTCCGGGGTGAGCGCGGCGTTGCCGAGCAGGAGGACGCCGAGGGCGAGACCGCCGAGGGCGTACGGGAGGTCGCGGCGCATTGTCGCACTGTAGAACGGCCGCCGCCGGTGCAGCATCCCGCGAACGTGGTACCTGCCGCGTACCACGGGCGCGGTATCGGCGACCCGGCAAGTGTCTGCGCCGGCACGACGCTTTCCCGGCCCGCCGCAACAAGCATCGAGCCCATGACATACCGCTTCTTCACCCCCACGCCGACGAGGGCGGCCACCGGCCTCACCGCGGCGGTCTACCAACAGTTGCGCGACGACTTCCTCGGGCCGTTGCCGACCTTCCAGGCGTTGTCGGCGGTGCCGGAGGTGCTGGCCGCGACCTGGGCGTTGATGCGGGAGGCGCTGCTCGCCGGCGACGCATCCCGGGTCGAGCGGGAACTCGTCGCGACCGCCGTGTCCCGGGCCAACCGCTGTCAGTTCTGCGTCGACGCCCACGTGCTGCTGCTGCACGCGCTGGGCGCGTCGAAGCTCGCCGAGGCCGTCGCCCGGGGTGAGACGCCACCCGAGCCGGGACACGCCCGGCTCGTCGAGTGGGCACAGGCCAGCCGCAGCCCCGGAGCCGCCGACTGGACCAGCCCGTACCGGGTGGAGATCACCGGCACCCTGCTGGTGTTCCACTTCATCAACCGGGTCGTCTCGGCGTTGCTCGACCCCGATCTGCTCCCCGGCGGCCTACAACGCTCCCCACTGGTGCGCTCGGTCGGGGGCCGGCTCTACGCCAGGGCGGCCCGGGAGCCGAAGGAACCCGGCCGAAGCCTCCCGCTGCTCGACGCCGACGCGACGGCGGCGCCGGCCTGGGCGGGGGACAGCCCGGTGGGTGTCGCCTACGCGTCGTTGCGCGTCGCCGCCAACCGCGGTGGGGAACTGCTGGGCGAGACGGCGCGCGAGACCGTCACGGCGACCGTGCGCTGGGAGGACGGGCGGTTCCCGGCCCGGCCCGCGGACTGGGCCGTCGACCTGGTGCGGGACGTGCCGGGCACGGACCGCATCGGGACACGGATCGCGTTGCTGGCGGCGTTCGCCCCCAGCGCGATCAGCCCGGGCGACGTCGCGCTGTGGCGGCTCTCCCACCCGGCCGACGCCGACCTCGTGCGGCTGGTCGCGTACGGGGCGATCACGGCCACCGACCATGTCGCCCGGGCGCTCGCCTCGGCGCACCTCTAGGAGGTATTCCATGCGCAAGGCTCTCGTCGTCATCAGCGCGCTGACGCTCGTCGCGTTCGCCCTTCAGTTCATCTTCGCCGCGGTGGGAGGGTTCACGAAGCCGGCCGGCGACGGCGCGTACGCGTTGCACAGCGTCAATGGCATCGCGGTCATCCCGGTTCTCACACTGCTCACCGTCCTGTTCGCCGCGCTGGCGAAGGCGCCGGGACGGCTCATCGGGCTGGCGGTGCTGCCGGTCGGCCTCGTCGTCCTCCAACCGCTCATCGCCATGCTCGCCAACGCGTTCGCCGACGCGTCGGGCGTCAGCACTCCGCTCGGCCTCACCATCGGCGGGCTGCACGCGCTCAACGGAATCATTGCGGTGCACGTCGTGGTCGGCGTCCACCGGGCGGCCCGGAAGCTGGCCGGCCTGGTGCCGGCCGAGGCCGGGCTGCCCGCCCGGGAAGTGGAGCCGGCGTGAGCACCGGGTCGCTGCTCGCGGTCGACCTCGTGATCGCGGTCCTCGCGGCCGGCGCCTGGTTGGGTGGTGGTGCCGCGTCCGTCGCGCGACGCCGCCCGCTCGCACTGGGACTGGCGGCGGTCGCGCTGGTCGCGACGCTCGCCCGCGCGATCACGATCACCGCCCTGGCCCGCGCCGGCTGGTGGTTCGCCGCGGAGAAGGTCCTCATCGCCGCACCCCTGTCGCTCGCGGCGGTGGCCGTCGCCGGTCCGCGGCTGTTGCGGGCCCGGGGTGACGTCCGGGCCGTCGCGGTTGCGCTGCTCTTCGCCGGGTACGCCACGGGCAGCGCCCTGCTCGTGACGGTCCTGCACGGCTATCCGGCGTCGGCGGGGGCGGGGCTGCTCGCGGTCGCCGGGGTCGTCGCGGCGACGGTGATCTCGGGGCGTGCCCTCGGCGCGCGCCCGTCGCGGCCGGTGTCCCGGGCGGCGGTCGCGGTGGCGGTCGCGGCGCTGGTCACCGGCACCGGGCTGACCGTCACCCCGGAGGCCACGCCCGCCGTACCGCACAATCATGGCTTTCCGGCGGCGGCCCGGATCTCCGCCGAACCCACCAGACGGTTCACCCTGACGGCCGGGACCGCCACTGTGAACGCGGATGGCCGGGACGTGGCGGCGTGGGCGTTCAACGGGCAGGTACCCGGACCGGAGTTGACCGCCACCGTCGGCGACATCCTGGAGGTGACGCTGCGCAACCGGGACATCGGGCGCGGCGTCACGCTGCACTGGCACGGGTACGACGTGCCGAACGACCAGGACGGGGTGCCCGGGGTGACCCAGGCGGCGGTGCGGCCCGGGCAGGAGTTCGTCTACCGGTTCCGCGCCGACCAGGCCGGAACGTACTGGTACCACACGCACTCGGCCTCCGATGTCGGCGTCCGGATGGGTCTCTACGGTGTGCTGGTGGTGCGACCGGGGCCGGTCAGCGGCCTCGACGTCACAGTGCCGGTGCACACCCTGGCGGGGCGTCCGCTGCCCGCGCCAACGGTGCAGCGGGTGGAGGCCGGCGTGCCGGTGCGGCTGCGGCTGATCAACACCGACAGCACCACGCACCGGTACGCCCTGGCGGGGACCGCGTTCCTGGTGGCCGCGATCGACGGCGTCGACCTGCGGGGCCCGACACCGCTGGTGGACACCGCCGTGCTGATCCCCGCCGGGGGCCGCTACGACCTGGTCTTCGACGCGCCGGCGACCCCGGTGTCGCTGTTCGTCGACGGGCGGGCGGTCTACTCGACCGGCCCGGTGTCGACGGCGACCGGCGCCTGGCCGGTGCTCGACCCGCTCGGCTACGGCGCTGCCGCGGCGGTTCCCTGGCCCCGGTTCGACCGGACCTTCACCCTCGTTCTCGACCGCGGCCTCGACCTGCGTGGATTGCTGCCGCGCTACGCCCACACCGTCAACGGCGCGGCCGACCCGGACATCCCACCGCAGGTCGTACGCCGGGGCGACGTCGTGCTGTTCACCATCGTCAACCGCTCGCAGGTGGTGCACCCGTGGCACCTGCACGGCCACCACGTCCTGGTGCTGGCCCGCGATGGGGAGCCGGCGACCGGCAGCCCGCTGTGGCTGGACTCGTTCGACGTCCGTGCGGGCGAGGTGTGGAAGGTGGCGTTCCGGGCCGACAACCCCGGGATGTGGGCCAACCACTGCCACAACCTGGCGCACGCCGATGCCGGGATGACGCTGCATCTCATGTACTCCTGATCACGGATGCCGGTAGGTTTCAGCCATGACTGAGGACACCTTCCGCTCGGTGGCGATCGAGCGCACCAGCCTGGGTAGCTACGTCGTGCGGAACGTCCGTGGCGGGTCGGTGTCGTTGGGCACGGGCAAGGACGGCAGTTTCACGCCGGTGGAGCTGCTGTTGGCCGCCATCGGCGGCTGCACCGCCGTGGACGTGGACCACATCACCAGCCGCCGCGCGGAGCCGACCGGGTTCACCGTCGCCGTCACCGGTGACAAGATCCGCGACGAGGCGGGCGGGAACCGGATGCAGAACCTGCGGGTCGAGTTGACCGTGACGTTCCCGGAGGGCGCGGACGGCGACCAGGCCCGTGCGGCGCTGCCCCGGTCGCTCCAGCAGTCGCACGACCGGTTGTGCACCGTTTCCCGTACCGTCGAGCTCGGCACCGCCGTGTCGATCGTCGAGTCGTCCGCGCCCACCGCGGAGTGATCGTCACTGAGCCCGGCTACTCAGGTCCGATGCGGTCGTTCGTGTGAGGGTGGCGGCATGCGTCGACTACTTGTGCCACTGCTGATCGTCCTCGCCGCGGCGGTGGCCTGCGCCGAGCCGAACGCCCGGCCGGGGCAGCCGGACCCGACGGTGGCGGAGCCGGTGCCCACCGAACTGCTCGCCGACGGCAGCGTCCCCTGGGCCGACCTGAAGATCACCGGCGAGGACCTCAACGGCCGCCCCGCCGAGCCGAGGAGGCCGGCCCGTGGCAGCGAGCCGTGCCGTGCGGAGCAGCTGACCGGCCGGCTCACCAGCTGGACCCGGCCGGGCACCGGCGGTGAGAAGCCTCGCGGCTTCGACGCCGCCATCGGCAAGCTCATCGGCGAAGTGGACGTGCGGAACGCGTCGAAGAAGGAGTGCACGCTGCAGGGCGAGGTGCCCACCAGGATGCTCGTCGGCGGCCGCGAGGTCCCGATGCTCTACACCCACGGCATCAACGAGGAGGGCCGCTCCCGGGTCGTTGCCGTGCCGGCCGGTGGCCACGCCAGCCTGCGCCTGGACTGGTCCGGGCCGTTCTGCCAGCCCCTCGCGCTGTTGGAGCTCGCGATCGAGCTGCCGCACGACGGGGGCACCCTGCGCGCGCCGGTCACCGCCGACGAGCGCCCGGGCTGTCCGCAGGGGGAGGGGGTCAACCCCCGCGCCCGGGCGACGCTGTCCGCAAGTGGGTTCACCGAGCCGGTGGCGGTGTCGGAGCCCTCGTCCTCGCCGCTCGACCAGCTCACCGTCGCTGTCCAGGGGCCACCAACCGCCGCCGCCGGGTCGCGGGTCTCCTTCCGGGTGACGCTCGGCAACCCGACCGACGGTCCCCTCGCGTTGGACCCCTGCCCGGCGTACCTGATGGAACGGTTCTCGCTCGGCGACGCGACGAACGACGCGGTGAACTCGGCCCAGCTGTACCGGCTGAACTGCCGCCCGCTCACGCAGATCCCTGCCGGTGGCAGCGCGGTGTTCGAGATGGTCGCCGAGGTGCCGGCCTCGATGCGGGCCGGGCGCGAGCTGACGGTGACGTGGAAGTTCTATCTGCCGCACTACGTGCAGGGCAGCGGTCAGTTCGGGGTGCTCACCCTCACTGTCGGCTGAGGAGTGTCGCTCCGGTCGGCGCAACGGGAAAGTCGGCGGTGAACGAGAAGCAGGCATCGATGTAGTTGATGGTATGGGAGCGCTCCCGTAACATACCCGACGCGGCCTGTTAACGCTCACAATCAGTTACTGAGCAGCGACCACCACCACCGGGTAGGCCGCCGTCCCGCGAGGAGGGTGCAATATGACCAGATCCAGAGCCACTACTGCCGGTCTGGTTGTGGCCGGCGTCGGTTTACTGGTGTCGTCGACAGTCGTCGCCGCACTGCCGGCCGGCGCCGCGGCCGAGGGTTGTTCGGTGAGCTACGCCGTGTCGTCGCAGTGGCAGGGCGGCTTCGGCGCCAACGTGGCGATCACCAACCTGGGCGATCCGTTGACCAGCTGGACGTTGACCTGGTCCTACGGTGCCGGGCAGACGGTGACGCAGGCCTGGAACACATCGCTGACGCAGAGCGGGTCAGCGGTGACGGCGAGGAACGTGAGCTACAACGGGTCGGTCCCGACCAACGGCACCGTGTCGTTCGGGTTCAACGGCTCGTGGACGAGCAGCAACCCGAACCCGACGAGCTTCGCTCTCAACGGCGTCACCTGCACCGGTGGCACGACGACCCCGCCGACCACCCCGCCACCGACCGACCCGCCACCCACCGACCCGCCACCGACGACTCCACCGCCGACCCAGACGTGTGACCTGCCCTCGACGTACCGGTGGTCGTCGACGGGTGCGTTGGCGCAGCCGAGGTCGGGTTGGGTGTCGTTGAAGGACTTCACCGTCGCCCCCTACAACGGCCAGCAGCTCGTGTACGCCACCACCCACGACTTCGGGACCAGGTGGGGTTCGATGAACTTCGGGTTGTTCTCGAATTATTCGCAGATGGGTTCGGCGAGTCAGAACGCGATGAACTCGGGGACGGTGGCGCCGTCGTTGTTCTACTTCGCGCCGCGCAACATCTGGGTGTTGGCGTATCAGTGGGGTGGGCCGGCGTTCTCGTACCGGACGTCGTCGGATCCGACGAACCCGAATGGGTGGTCGTCGCCGCAGACGTTGTTCAGTGGGAGCATCACTGGTTCGGGTACGGGTCCGATTGATCAGGCGGTGATCGGTGACGGGACGAACATGTACCTGTTCTTCGCCGGTGACAACGGGAAGATCTACCGGGCGAGTATGCCGATCGGGAACTTCCCGGGCAGTTTCGGGTCGAACTACACGACGATCATGAGTGACACGACGAATAACCTGTTCGAGGCGGTGCAGGTCTACAAGCTGCAGGGCCTGAACAAGTACCTGATGATCGTGGAGGCGATCGGGTCGCAGGGTCGCTACTTCCGGTCGTTCACCGCGACCAGCCTGGGTGGTTCGTGGACGCCGCAGGCCACCAGTGAGAGCAACCCGTTCGCGGGTAAGGCGAACAGTGGCGCGACCTGGACCAACGACATCAGCCACGGTGAGTTGTTGCGGACCAGCGCTGATCAGACGATGACCGTCAACGCCTGCAACCTCCAGTTGCTGTATCAGGGTCGGTCGCCGAACTCGGGTGGTGACTACGGTCTGCTGCCGTACCGGCCGGGTCTGCTGACGCTGCAGCGCTGACACGGTTGATCACGCTCGACTGACAGGGAACGGGCGGGCTCGGCAGCACGCCGAGCCCGCCTGTTCCACGCGGAGCGCTGTGCTCCCCTCGCGACCGGTAACCGGTCGGTTCCCGCCGTTCCGGCCGGTGCCTTCATCCGTGCAAGGATGGTGTGTGAGCTGCGAATCGACAATTTCGCCGGCGGTCGATCCCACCGCCTTCCCTCTCGTTCTGAAAGGGGAGGGAATTGTGCTGCGCGACTGGCTCGACGCGGATCTGCCGTCGATGCCGGGCCTCTTCGACGCGCCGGACATCGCCGCGAACACCGACATCCCCTCGCCGTTCGACGCGGACGCCTTTCTCGGCAGGATCCGGCGGCGCCGCGCGCAGGGCGTCGTCGACCTGGCCGTGACGCGCGACGGTGGGGAGCCGCTCGGCCTCGTCGCGCTGCACGTGGCGACCGGGGTGCTCGGGTACGCCATCGGCCCGGCGCACCGCGGCCGGGGTATGGCGTCGCGTTCGCTGCGGTTGATGACGGGGTTCTGCCACGAGGAACTCGGCTTCACCCGACTGCGGCTGAGCATCGTGCAGGGCAACGTGCCCTCGCAGCGGGTCGCCAGGTCCGCCGGATACCTCCGAAGCGACGACGACGTGGTCGAGAGGACGAACGGGTTGGGGCAGTCGAAGCTGCTCGAAACGTGGCACTGGCTCGCTCCCGTGACGTCCGGCTGACAAAAGACGGGATATGACACGCGTCATCGGGGCTGTCGGTGGCCGACGAGTTTGGGACGATGCGCCGGTCGACATCACCGACGCGAAGGGATCCCCCGCGATGGCAAAGGTCATCTCCACGCTGTTCATCTCGGCCGACGGCGTGGCCGAGATCGACCCTGACTGGCACTTCCCGTACTTCGACGAGAACATGGGACGCGCCGTCACCGAGGACTACGACACCGCCGACGTGCTGCTCATCGGCCGCGAGACGTACGACAGCTTCGCCGGGGCCTGGCCCGACCGGGAGGCCGCCGGTGGCGAAGACGCACCGTTCGCCAAGCAACTCGGCGACATGCGCAAGGTCGTCGTCTCGCGTCAGCCGCTCAAGTTCTCCTGGCGCAACTCGGAGCTGATCAACGGGGACCTCCTCGACGCCGTCAGCACGCTCAAGGCCGATGCCGACGTCCGGGGCATCCTCATCCCGGGGTCGATCTCGGTGGTGCAGCAACTGCTGGCCGCGGGCCTGGTCGACGAGCTGCGCCTGCTGGTGCACCCGGTGGCCGCGCGCAAGGGCCGCAGGCTGTTCGACGAGGGTGACGCGGCGTACCACCTGCGGCTGGTGGCTTCGGAGGCGTTCCCGACCGGCGTCCTCCGCGTGATCTACGCCCCGGGCACGGCGCCGACGCCGGTCGGCTACGACGAGGTCAAGGATCAGGTGCCGGCCGGCAACTAGGGCCTGTGTCAAAGCCCCTGGCCGGCCTGCGGCGGGCCCAGACGACGACCGGCCGCGTTGGAAATTCGTCCGGATACGACACCGGTATCCAGACGAATTTCCGCCTTGCCGGACCGCCGCCTGGACTCCGCCTCGGCTCGACCGAAGGCTTTGACACAGGCCCTAGGGCGTTCCGGGGCCGGTCGCTCGCGGACCGGGGTCGTCGTACGCCCATGTGAAGATCTCGTCGTGACCGAGTGGACGTACAACGACCGCCCCGAGGGCGTCAGCTTCCTCACCGATCGGGTCCCCGAGCCGGGCCGCAGCGCCGTCGACGACGAGCTGTGGGGCTGGGTGGTGCGGGGTGAGAGCGACCCGGACGAGTTCGTCGACGCCTTCGACGACCCCGACGAGCGGTGCGGCGCCACCGACGACGACCTCAGGGCGGCGTACGAGGCGGCGTTGGCGGTTCGGCGGGAGCAGCAGCGCGGGTGGGGCGAGGTGCGCGGCAACCTCACCCGTGCCTTCGCCGAGCTCAATGAGCTGGGGGTGTTGGCCCGGGAAGACTTCAGTTGCTGCGGCACCTGCGCGAGCGCCGAGATCCACGACGAGCGGGACGACTCCCGCCACTGGCACGGGTTCCTCTGGTACCACCAGCAGGACACGGAGTCGCTGATCGCAAGCGAGGACGGCGAGGTCTACCTCGGCTACGGCGTCTATCCCGCGGCCGACTTCGACGAGGTCGCCTATGCCGCCCTGTCGGAGGCCGAGCAGCAGGCCAGCTACCAGGCCGACCTGGAACGACTGCTGGACGAGGTCGCGTTTCCGGTGCTCCGCAAGCACGGCATGCGGGTGGAGTGGAACCGTAAGCAGTCCCGGCGGATCCGGGTCACCGGCGCCCGATGGTATGCGCCGCTGGATTGATGGCTACCGATCTATCCCACACTCCGGACGGGTGTTTAGTGAGGCCGATCGATATTGACGGCGGCGGTCGGTGGCGACAGGATCTCGGGCACCACCACCTCTGATCCCCTCCTGGGAGTCTCCATGACCCGTCCCCGCCTGCCCCTGATGCGGGCAGCCACCCGGTTGGCCGCCCTCGCCCTCGCCACCGCCGGTGTGCTGCTCACCGTCGCCACACCCGCCAGCGCGGCCGTGCCCACCGGCCGATACGTCGCGCTGGGCGACTCGTACACCTCAGGTCCGCTGATCCCCACCCAGGTCGACCTCAACTGTCTGCGGTCCAACCGCAACTACCCGTCGCTGGTGGCGACGTCCGCCGGCTCGTCGTCGTTCGCCGACGTGAGCTGCTCCGGCGCCACCACCGACGACATCCTCTACGGCGGTGGCGGCGCACTGGGCATCACGCTGCCGCCGCAGCTCAACGCGGTCACCTCGAACACCTCGCTGGTGACGGTGCAGATCGGCGGCAACGACATCGGCTTCTCCGGCATCATCGGCGACTGTGCGGAGGCCAGCGTCAGCAGCCCGCTCGGTTCGCCGTGCAAGAACCGGTACACCGCCGGAGGGGTCGACCAGTTGCAGGCGCGGATCGTCGCCACCACGCCGAAGGTCACCGCCGTGCTGCAGGCGGTCCGGCGGGCCGCTCCGAGCGCGCGGGTCGTGGTACTCGGGTACCCGGCGATCCTGCCGGACACCGGTTACGGCTGCTGGCCGGTCGTCCCGATCGCCTACCAGGACGTGCCGTACCTGCGTGGCATCGAGAAGTCGCTCAACGCCATGCTGGCCAGCACCGCGAGCGCCAACGGCGCCACCTACGCCGATGTCTACACCCCGTCGATCGGCCGCGACGCGTGCAAGAGCAGCGGCACCCGGTGGGTCGAGGGTCTGGTGCCGCAGAACTCGGCCGCGCCGTTCCACCCCAACGCCCGGGGTGAGCAGGGCATGGCCACCGCCCTGCTGGCCAGGCTGAACAGCTGACCGGACCCGGTTGAGCCGGCCCCGTCGGAAACGGCGGGGCCGGCGCCGCACCGTCGGCGCTGACGGTGCTTCCCGACGCGGCACCACCACCCGACGCGACGTCGCGGTGCTTGAGATCGCGCAGTCCGGGGTACCGAACGTGTCATGCCGAGCGTGGGGCAAGTCATCGGAGGCCGTTACCGCCTGGTCGAGAGCATCGCCAGCGGTGGGATGGGTGACGTCTGGCGGGCGGTCGACGACACCCTGGACCGCTGCGTAGCGGTCAAGATGCTGCAACCCAGGCTGGTCGCCGACGCCGGCTTCGGCGAACGCTTCCGCCGCGAGGCGCGGGCCATGGCGGCCCTGCGTCACCCCGGCGTGGCCCAGGTCTACGACTACGGCGAGGTGTCCCAGGCCGACGCGCCGATCCTCGCGTACATCGTGATGGAGTGTGTGCAGGGACAACCCCTGTCGGAGCGGATCGCCGAGGTCGGCCGGCTGGGGGTGGCCGAGACGATGTCGATCGCCGCGCAGACCGCCCGTGCGCTTCAGGCCGCACACGACGCCGGCCTCGTGCACCGGGACGTGAAGCCCAGCAACCTGATCATCGAGCCGGACGGGCACGTCGTACTCGTCGACTTCGGCGTCGCGGTGACGGCGGAGGCGGCGAGCCTGACCGGTACGAACCAGGTCGTCGGCACCGCCCACTACATGGCCCCCGAGCAGATCACCAGGAACGAGACCACCTCGGCGATCGACATCTACGCGCTCGGTGCGGTCGTCTACCACTGCCTCGCCGGTAGGCCCCCGCACCAGGGCGAGCACGCCGTCGCGGTGGCGCTGCGGCATCTCGAAGAGGAGCCACCGGCGCTGCCCGAGGACGTTCCGGCGGAGGTCCAGCGCCTGGTCGCCACCGCGATGGCCAAGGAGCCGACCCGCCGTTTCCCGACGGCGGCGGCGATGGCCACCGCCGCGCAGACGCTCGCGGAGCCGTCCGACGAGTTGGTGCGGACGGCCGTCGGCGCGCCGATCGCGGCGGCGGCCGGGCGCTTCCAGGACGGGCGCTCGGTTGCCGGCGGCGCGGCGAAGCGGTCGGGGGGCCCCGGGCCGAAGGTGCTCGCGGTGCTTCTCGGATCGATGGCCGCCGCGGCTGCCGTCCTGGTGTTCGCCGATCCCACCGGCATGATGCCGGGCCCGGCCGGGCGATCGTCGACGCCCCCCGGAGCGCCGTCCCCGGTGTCGCCAACGGCGCCCGCGCAGCAGGAGCCCGGCCCCGGCGTCGGCCCCGGCGGTGGCGGCGGTGAACCGGCCAACCGCGGTTCAGCAGGCGTGCCGGTGCGTGCGCCCGGATCGCCGACGCCCAGCCGTTCGGCGGGCGAGGGGGCGGCGGGCCGACCGACACCCTCCAGCACGAGCACCTCGGACGCGCCCGGACCCACCACCTCCGAGAGCCCGGATGCGGAGCCGACGACCGACCCGACCGGTGGAACAACGGCGCCATCCTCGGTGGCGCCGACCGAGGCACCAGCGGCCGACACCGACGAATCCGACGACACCGAGGAGTCATCGGAGCGGGAGACGGTGGCCGGCGAGAACGCCGCGCCGCAGGTCTAGCGGACGGCGGTGACTGTCACGGCCGGGGGTGCGCCCCTGAGGACCGGCTCTGGCGTGACGGCCGGCACATCTCTGGCGTGACGGCCGGAGCCGCCACGCCAGAGGTGGTGTCAGGTGGTGCGCGGCGTCAACTGGTACGGCAGGTGACCGTCGGCCAGGTCCAGTTGCCGTTGGCCATGATCGTCACACCGAAGTTGTTGCCGTTGCCGTTCGGCGTCGCGGTGACAGTGCCGCTGTTGCCGTTCACCGCGGCGTTCCAGCTGTTCTGGATGCTCTGGCCGCCACCGAGGCCGAGGCTGACGACCCAGTTGTTGGTGCCGCTGACCGCGACGTTGAGGTTGAACCGGTCACCCCACTGCTGGCCGGCGGAGAGCGTCGCGGTGCAGTTGCCGGTCCCCGGGTTGCCGGTGGTGGGCCCGGACGTCGGGTTGCCGCTACCGCCTTCCCGGACGGTGATGTCGGAGCTGCCGCTGCTCTGGTAACCCTCGGTGGCCATGATCTGGTAGCTGTGGTTGCCGAGGTTCAGGCCGGCGCGGGCCCAGGCGTCGAAGTGGTTGGCGGTGGTGATGGTGCCGCTGGAGCGCTTCTGCTGGCGGACGCTCCAGTACTGGTAGAACGTCTGGGTGCCGTCGATCGACGGGGCGTTGACCCGCTGGCTGCGGAGGATGTCGTAGGTGCCGCCGTCGGTGGTGACCGTGCCCAACCGCTGGGCGCCACTGCTCGGGTTGTAGCTGCCGAAGTTCTCCACCACGTAGTACTCGACCAGCGGGTTGCGGGTCCATCCGTACAGGGCGAGGTAGGTGTTGTTGTTGCCCGGGTTGTAGCTGCCCGAGTAGCTGACCGTCCGTCGGTTGCCGGTGGCCCAACCCTTGCCGCCGACCCAGTTGTTGGTGCTCCGGTCCCAACTGCTGGTGTACCGGCCGTCGGCGCGCAGCGTCATGCTGGCGTTGCCGCTGTCCTTCCAGAACGAGAAGTAGTACCCGTTGTGCGTGCCGGTGAGGTTCGAGGTGAGCGTCCGGTCGGCCTCGGCGTACGCATTCGTGGCCGTCATCGTGCCGGCGACGGCCAGGACGGCGGTGCATGCGGCGCCGAGGAGCAACCGCATGCGGCCGCGACTTCTCGGTCTGGTGTGGCTGGTGTCGGTCATGGAACTGTTGCCTCCTCGTGACGGCTGGCGGGGGCCAGCGGCGCGGTACGCCTCGGCAGGCTGCCGGTGGTCGGGTAAGGGCCACGGCGTCATACCGCTCTGGTGGTGGGGCCGGTCGTCCTGCACGACGACCGGAGAAGTGGGTCGCGGTGGTTGGTGCTGACGACGATTGAGCGCCGTCGATGGCGACCGTATGACCCGGTCCACGGCTTGTCAACAATTTTCGGAAACACAATGGCAACACGGCCGTCGTCGCTGATCCCACATTCATCCAGGTCAGTAGTGGATCAGGGCGCAGGGTGGTCATCGGACGTTCACAGTGGCGGAGCGAGGGCGCGGCGGAAGATCGCTGAAACTTCCGGAGACTTTCCGGACCTCGTGCGCCGACAGTGGCACATGGTGCGGACAACGACCCGTGGTGCGACCGGTCAGCGACGCCCGAGCGCGTTGAGCCGGGCGGCCTGGCGGGTCAGGTGGTCGCGTTCGGCGAGGTTGAGGGCCTGCCGGGCCGCCTCGGCGTACCGCCGTGCCGCCGTCGTCAGGTCGCCGTCGCGCTCGTGCAGGTACGCCGCCACCGCCGCGTACCGGGGCAGTGTGTCGTCCAGCGCCGCGAGAGCCCTCAGGCCGGCCCGGGGACCGTCGGCCTCACCGACCGCCACCGCCCGGTTGAGTCGGACGACCGGGTTGTCGGTCAGGCGCACGAGTTCGTCGTACCACTCCACGATCTGCACCCAGTCGGTCTCGGCGGCGGTGGGCGCGTCGGCGTGCAGCGCCGCGATGGCGGCCTGAGCCTGGAACTCGCCCAGTTGGTCGCGGGCCAGGGCCGCCTGGAGGATCTCGACGCCCTCGGCGATCAACCGGGTGTCCCAGCGGCTGCGGTCCTGCTCGGCGAGGGGCACGAGGCTGCCGTCGGGCGCGGTACGGGCGGCGCGGCGGGCGTGGTGCAACAGCATGAGGGCGAGCAGCCCCGCCACCTCGGGGTGGTCGATCGCGGCCGCGAGCTGTCGGGTGAGCCGGATGGCCTCGGCGGCCAGGTCCACGTCACCGGAGTAGCCCTCGTTGAAGACCAGGTAGAGAACGCGGAGCACGGTGGCTACGTCGCCGGGTCGGTCGAACCGCAGCCCGGAGACGGTGCGTTTCGCCCGGCTGATGCGCTGCGCCATGGTCGCCTCGGGCACCAGGTAGGCGTGCGCGATCTGGCGGGTGGTCAAGCCGCCGACGGCGCGCAGCGTGAGCGCTACCGCCGACGACGCCGTCAGCGACGGGTGGGCGCACAGGAAATAGAGCGCAAGGGTGTCGTCCACGGTGGGGGCGGGCCCCGGCGCCGGCTCCTCGTCGACGAGATCCTCACGCCGACGGCGAGCGGCGTCGGCTCGGGCCGCGTCGAGGAACCGTCGCCACGCCACAGTGGTCAGCCAGCCCAACGGGTCGCGCGGCGGGTCGACCGGCCAGACGCGGACCGCCTCGACCAGGGCGTCCTGCACGGCGTCCTCGGCCGCCGCGAAATCGATTCCGCGGCGGACGAGGATCCCGAGGACGCTCGGCGTGAGGTTGCGCAGCAGCGTCTCGTCCATCGGAGCTGTCACTCCGTGATGGTCGGCGGCTCGCTGAGGAACGGGCGCAGCTCCAGCCACTCGTGGATCGGCTTGCCGCCGGCGCCGGGCGCGGCCGACAGCTCCCCGGCCAGCTCGACGGCCCGGTCGTAGCTGTCGACGTCGATCACCATCCAGCCGGCGATGAGATCCTTGGTCTCGGCGAAGGGGCCGTCGGTGACCGGCGGTCGGCCCGGGCCGTCGTACCGGACGAACGTCCCCTCCGGGGCGAGTGCCTGGCCGTCGACGAACTCTCCGGTTGCCTCGAGCCGGGCCGCGAAGTCGCGCATGTACTGCATGTGGGCGGAGATCTCCGCCGGCGTCCACTGGTCCATCGGCACGTCGTGCACCGCCGCCGGGCCGCCCCGGTAGTGCTTGAGCAGCAGGTACTTGGCCATCGTGATGCTCCTTGAAGCTGGCTGCGACCCATCGTGGTCACGTTCACCCCGGGGACGGAGCCGGTCGGGACTTCTCGACATGGCTGTCCGCTTTTTCTTCCCCCGCAGGTTAACCTCGGGTGAATCGTCCGCCGTTGGGGTACCTCGGGTGGGCCCAAAACTTGATTCGTTCCAAAAAAGTGAGCTAGTGTTCGTACCCGTGATGTCCGACTTCGAGGCGCAACTGCGGGCTGCCTCGTTGCGCGTGACCCGGCCCCGGTTGGCGGTGCTCGCGGCGCTGCGCGACCACCCGCACATCGGCACCGAGGCGGTGATCTCGCTGGTCCGGGCGGGTCACCCCACGGTTTCCCACCAGGCGGTGTACGACGTGCTGCGCGTGCTCACCGACGCCGGGCTGGTGCGGCGCATCCAGCCCGCCGGGGCGACCGCCCGCTACGAGTCCCGGGTCGCGGACAATCACCACCATGTCGTGTGCCGCTCCTGCGGCACCATCGCCGACGTCGACTGCGCCGTCGGTCACGCCCCCTGTCTCACCGCCTCGGGCGACCACGGTTTCGTGGTCGACGAGGCGGAGGTCGTCTACTGGGGCACCTGCCCCGACTGCGCGACCGAACGCACGCCCCAGAGATCCGCAAGCTCGGAAGGAAGCACATGAGCGACACCCAGGAGAACCGCCCCACCAGTGCGCAGGGCGTGGACCAGAAGGCGGCGGCCGGCTGCCCGGTCGCGCACGACTCGGTGACCGCGCACGGCAGCGAGAGTGAGAACCCGGCGATCGACTCGCCGACCCCGAAGACCGGCGGTCGTCCGCGCACCAACCGGGACTGGTGGCCCAACCAGCTCGACCTCTCGGTGCTGCACGCCCACTCGTCCAAGGGCAACCCGCTGGGCGCGGACTTCAGCTACGCCAAGGAGTTCGCGAAGCTCGACGTCGAGGCGCTCAAGCGCGACATCGTCGAGGTGCTCACCACCTCGCAGGACTGGTGGCCGGCCGACTTCGGCCACTACGGCGGCCTGATGATCCGGATGAGCTGGCACGCCGCCGGCACGTACCGCATCGAGGACGGTCGGGGCGGCGCCGGTGACGGTGGTCAGCGGTTCGCACCGCTGAACAGCTGGCCGGACAACGCCAACCTGGACAAGGCCCGCCGGCTGCTCTGGCCCGTCAAGCAGAAGTACGGCCAGCAGATCTCCTGGGCCGACCTGCTCGTGCTCGCCGGCAACGTGGCCCTGGAGTCGATGGGCTTCAAGACCTTCGGCTTCGGCTTCGGTCGCGAGGACGTCTGGGAGCCCGAGGAGATCTTCTGGGGTCCGGAGGACACCTGGCTGGGCGACGAGCGCTACGCCTCCGAGAAGGAGATGGCGGCCGGCGTCGGCTCGACCGAGATGGGGCTCATCTACGTCAACCCGGAGGGCCCGCGCGGTAACGCCGACCCGGCCGCGGCGGCGCACTTCATCCGCGAGACCTTCCGCCGGATGGCGATGAACGACGAGGAGACCGTCGCCCTCATCGCCGGTGGGCACACCTTCGGCAAGACCCACGGCGCCGGCGTCGCCGACAACCACGTGGGTCCGGAGCCCGAGGGCGCCCCGCTGGAGGCGCAGGGCCTGGGTTGGCTGAGCACCCACGGCAGCGGCAAGGGCGGCGACACGATCACCAGTGGTCTCGAGGTGACGTGGACCGACGTGCCGACGCAGTGGAGCAACCGCTTCTTCGAGATCCTCTTCGGCTACGAGTGGGAGCTGACCACCAGCCCCGGTGGCGCGAAGCAGTGGGTCGCCAAGGACGCCGAGGCGATCATCCCGGACCCGTTCGACCCGGCGAAGAAGTACAAGCCGACGATGCTCACGACCGACCTGTCGCTGCGCGTCGACCCGGCGTACGAGAAGATCTCCCGCCGTTTCCTGGAGAACCCCGACGAGTTCGCGCTGGCCTTCGCCAAGGCGTGGTACAAGCTGCTGCACCGCGACATGGGCCCGATCGAGCGCTTCCTCGGGCCGTGGGTGGCCGAGCCGCAGCTGTGGCAGGACCCGGTGCCGGCCGTCGACCACGAGCTGGTGGGTGACGCCGACATCACCGCGCTCAAGGCGAAGGTTCTGGAGTCCGGGCTCACGATCGACCAGTTGGTCTCCACCGCCTGGGCCTCCGCCGCGAGCTTCCGTCACACCGACAAGCGCGGTGGCGCCAACGGTGCGCGCATCCGCCTGGAGCCGCAGCGCAACTGGGAGGTCAACCAGCCCGAGCAGCTGGCGACCGTCCTGACCGCCCTGGAGGGCATCCAGCAGGAGTTCAACGCGGCCGGCGGGGCGAAGATCTCGCTCGCCGACCTGATCGTGCTGGCCGGTTCGGCCGCTGTGGAGAAGGCGGCGCGTGACGCCGGCGTCGAGGTGACTGTGCCGTTCCGGCCGGGCCGCACCGACGCGACCCAGGAGCAGACCGACGTCGAGTCCTTCAAGGTCATGGAGCCGCGTGCCGACGGGTTCCGCAACTACCTGCGCGCCGGCGAGAAGACCCAGCCGGAGGTGCTGCTCGTCGACCGCGCCTACATGCTCAACCTCACCGCGCCGGAGATGACCGTCCTCATCGGCGGTCTGCGTTCCCTCGGCGCCAACGTCGGCGGCAGCCGGCACGGTGTCCTCACCGACCGGCCGGGCGTGCTCACCAACGACTTCTTCGCCAACCTGCTCTCCCCGGGCACCCGGTGGAGCGCGTCGAAGTCCGAGGAGCACGTGTACGAGATCCGCGACCTGGCCACCGATGAGTTGAAGTGGACCGCCACCGCGGTCGACCTCATCTTCGGGTCGAACTCGCAGCTGCGCGCCCTCGCCGAGGTCTACGCCAGCCAGGACGCCCGCGACAAGTTCGTGGCCGACTTCGTGACCGCTTGGACCAAGGTCATGGAGCTGGACCGGTTCGATCTCGTCTGACAGGTAGCACCGAGAGCCCCGGCCGATCCGCTGTGATCGGCCGGGGCTCTTTCGGCATATACGCCCGGTATGGCCGTTTTCCCGTCTGTCAGGTGGCAGGATGGGTACCCCCGGGGGTATGGTTGCCTCCAGGAGGTGCCGATGAAGCTTCGACCGGAGATGACCTCGGATGCCCTGACCCGGCTCAAGCGGGCGCGTGGGCAGCTGAACGCGGTTATCGAGATGATGGAAAACGGTCAGGATTGCCGCGAGGCGCTGACCCAGCTGGCGGCGGTGTCGAAGGCGATCGACCGTGCGGGTTTCAAGATCATTGCGTCGGGCATGCGGCACTGTGGGGCCGCGCGTGACCGTGGCGAGGAGCCGGAGATGACCGAGGAGGAGCTCGAGAAGCTCTTCCTGGCTCTCGCCTGAGGCGTCCCCGGGCCCGCCCTCCCCCGGGGGTGGGCCCGGACCGTCCCGTCGAGGTGTGGCGCGGCGGCGGGCCTGTCGTGCCCGAAGGGCCCGCCGCGCCGACTGGTAATGCGGTGAGCGGGTAACAGCGTGGGTGAAGAACCGGGTAGCAGTGTGTCATCTACATACCCCCCGGGGTATTTTGAAAGGAGCACAGGACATGTCAGTTGAGGTTTCCGTCGTCGCCACGTCCGCCCTCGGCGATCGCAGCTACCTGGCGTCGGACGGCCAGGTAGCGATCGTGGTCGACCCCCAGCGCGACATCGACCGGATCATGTACCTGGCGGGGGAGAAGGGCGTGCGGATCACCCACGTCCTGGAGACGCACCTGCACAACGACTACGTTTCCGGCGGGCTGGAACTCGCGCGGATCACCGGCGCGCACTACCTGGTGGCCGCAGCCGACGAGGTCGGCTTCGCGCGGACGTCGGTCGCCGACGGCGACCAGGTGAGCGTCTCCGACTCCCTGCGGCTGCGGGTGATCGGCACGCCGGGCCACACCTTCCACCATCTGTCGTACGTCCTGGACGTGGCCACCGACGGCGCCTGGGAGGCGACCGGCGTCTTCACCGGCGGGTCGCTGCTGTTCGGCACGACGGGCCGCACCGACCTGCTGGGCCAGCAGCACGCCCACGACTTGGCCCAGCAGCAGCACGCCTCGGCGAAACGGCTGGCGGATCTGCTGCCCGACGGTGCGCAGGTGTGGCCCACGCACGGGTTCGGCAGCTTCTGCTCGGCCAGTCAGGCCGACGCTCCGGAGTCGACCATCGGCCGGGAGAAGGAGAAGAACCCCGTCCTGCGCCTGGCCGCTGACGACTTCGTCACCGAGACCCTCGCCGGCCTCGACGCCTACCCGGCGTACTACGCCCACATGGGGGTGGCCAACGCCGCCGGCCCGGCCCCGGTCGACCTCACGCCGGTGACCCGCGCCGACGCCGCCGAACTACGCGAGCGGATGACCGCAGGGGAGTGGGTGGTGGACCTGCGCCACCGCAAGGCGTACGCCGCCTCGCACCTGGCCGGCACTGTCAGTCTCGGTCTGGACGGTCCGATGGCCACCTGGCTCGGTTGGCTGATCGAGTGGGGGGTGCCGATCACCCTGCTCGCCGAGACACCGCAGCAGGTCGCCGACGCCCAACGTGAACTGGTCCGCATCGGTATCGACCGCCCCGCCGCGCAGGCCACCGGCGACGCCGCGCGGTGGGCGACCGACCCCGGTCAGCTGCGCGAGTTGCGGATGGCGGACTTCGGGGCCCTCGCGGCGGCGCGCAACGGCCAGGTCCCGGCCGGTCTGCCCGGCGTGGACGTGATCCTCGACGTGCGGATGACCAACGAGTGGCGGGCCGGCCACATCGACGGCGCCGTGCACATCCCGCTGCCCGACCTGCCCCGGCGGCTGGCCGACGTACCGACGGGCACCGTCTGGGTGCACTGCGGCTCGGGCTACCGGGCCAGCGTCGCCGCCTCTCTCCTGGCGAACGCCGGCCGCGAGGTGGTCGTGGTCGACGACGCGTTCGGGCACGCCCAGGCCGCCGGCCTGGACCTGGTCACCGCCGCCTGAGCGGAACAGTCCGCACCACCGGCCGACGCCACCGCCGCCGGCCGGCTTCCCCTGCCGTGACAGCTGACACCCCTTCCAAGAAAGAGGAGAAATGAGTACGTCCGAGACCGCGCGCCCTGCCACGCTCGACGCCACCGGCCTTCGCGAACTGATCGAATCCGGTCGTGCGCCCCGGGTGCTGGACGTGCGTACCCCGGCGGAGTTCGAGACGGCGCACATCCCCGGCTCCTACAACGTGCCGCTCGATCTGCTCAGGGAGCACCGCCGGGAGTTGCGCGACCATCTGGACGAGGACGTCGTCCTGGTCTGCCGCTCCGGTGCCCGCGCCAGCCAGGCCCAGCAGGCCCTGGCGGGGGTCGGCCTGACCAACCTGACGGTGCTGGACGGCGGCATCATGTCCTGGCAGGCGGCCGACGCGCCGGTCACGCGGGGCGTGCCCCGCTGGGACCTCGAACGTCAGGTCCGCCTGGTGGCCGGCTCGATCGTGCTGGTCAGCATTCTCGCCTCGGTGTTCGTGCCGCAGCTCAAGTGGGTGGCCGGGGCCATCGGCGCCGGCCTCACCGTCGCCGCCGTCACCAACACCTGCGCCATGGGGATGTTGCTCGGCAAGCTGCCCTACAACCGGGGTGCCAGCCGCGACCTCGACACCGTCATGGGCCAGCTGCGCGGGAGCGCCGTGGAGCGGGCATGACCGCCACAGTGGCGCTGACCGTCGGGATGGCCGTGCTGATCGGGGTCAGCCTCGGGCTGTTGGGCGGGGGCGGCTCGATCCTCGCCGTGCCGCTGCTGGTCTACGTCGCCGACCTGCCCGCGAAGGAGGCCATCGCGACGTCGTTGCTCGTCGTCGGGGCCACCAGCCTGGTGGGCGTCATCCCGCACGCCCGCGCCCACCGGGTGCGCTGGCGTACCGGCCTGATCTTCGGTCTCGCCGGCATGACCGGCGCCTACGCCGGTGGTCGCCTGGCCGGGCTCATTCCCGCCGGAATCCTGCTCACCGGGTTCGCGGTGATGATGCTGGCCACCGCGGTAGCGATGATCCGTGGGCGAAGCGAGGCCGCCGGCACCATGGTGCCGCACGAGCTGCCGGTGCCACGGGTGATCCTCGACGGTGTGGTGGTCGGACTGGTGACCGGCCTGGTCGGCGCGGGCGGTGGCTTCCTGGTGGTGCCGGCCCTGGCGCTGCTCGGTGGCCTGCCGATGCCGGTAGCGGTCGGCACCTCGCTGGTGGTCATCGCCATGAAGTCGTTCGCCGGCCTGGCCGGCTATCTGGCCAGTGTGGACATCAACTGGGGCCTCGCGGCAGCGGTCACCGTCGCTGCCGTCGCCGGCAGCCTGGCAGGTGGACGACTCACCGAGCGGATCCCGGCGGACATCCTGCGCAAGGCGTTCGGCTGGTTCGTGGTGGTGATGGGCGTCTTCGTCCTCGGTCAGCAACTGCCCGACGACCTGCGGACCAGGCCGCTGCTCTGGGCCGGCGTCGGCGTCGTCGCCGCGATCACCGTGACGCTGACCGTCCTGCACACCAGGAGAGCGTCCGAGCCGACCGGATCGTCGCCGCGCCCCTGACACCCGGGCGGCCCGGGCGCGCACGCTGTTCATCCGCTGGTCGACCTCGTTCCACAGCCGTCCACGTAGATGTCATCCGGATGGCATGTCACGAGCCACGTATCCCACCGATGATTTTTTTGTCTGGATGATCGGCTGGCGGACGGGTCCGTTCGTGGCAAGGTGTTGATCTGCCCGGGCGCGGGCGCGCACCTAGTCACGCAGGGAGTCATCGTGGCCTACCCCGACCTGCAGACCGACAATGTGGACCAGGGCACCGGACATCCTGCGATTCCCCGGCAGCGGGGCGAGGGTGTCGCGGCGCGGCAGGCGCTCGACGCGTGGGCCGCCGGACGGGACAGCGGCGCAGCGGACGCGAGCTGGCGTCCGCTGCGGATCGCGATGATCGGCCAGAAGGGGATGCCGGCGACCTACGGCGGGATCGAACGGCACGTGGAGGAGATGGCCAGCCGGCTCGCCGGCTACGGGCACGAGGTGACCGTCTACTGCCGCCGCAGCTACGGCGAGACACCCGCCGACGGCTACCGGGGGGTGCGGCTGCGCCAGACCCACACGATCGCGAGCAAGCACCTCGACGCCATCGTGCACGCGGCGACCTCGACCATGGCGGCGATGACGGCGCGGCCCGACATCGTGCACTACCACGGGCTCGGGCCGGCCCTGGTCGCCCCGCTTCCGCGCGCCCTGTCCCGGGCGCGGGTGGTGCTGACCGTGCATGGACTGGACAACCAGCGGGGCAAGTGGGGGCTCGCCGCCCGGGCGGTGTTGGGCAGCGCCCACTGGTTCAGCGGGTACGTCCCGCACCAGCGGGTGGCCGTCTCCCAGGGGCTCGCCGCCCACTACAGCACCCGGTTCGGCAGCCCGACGACCTACATCCCGAACGGGGTGAACCCGGCCCGAACGGCCCGGACCCGGCAGGTCCAGGACCGGTTCGGGCTGACCCCCGGCGGCTACCTGCTGCTGGTCGGTCGGCTGGTGCCGGAGAAGGCGGCCGACCTGCTGATCCGGGCCTTCCGGCGCACCGAGACCCCGATGCGCCTGGCGATCGTCGGCGGGTCGTCGTTCACCGACGACTTCGTGGACCGGCTGCGCCGTGAAGCCGGGGCGGACGACCGGATCGTCTTCACCGGCTTCGCCTACGGTGACCTGCTCGCCGAGCTGTACTCCGGTGCGGCCGGATTCGTCCAACCGTCCCGGTTGGAGGGGCTGCCGTTGACGTTGCTGGAGGCCGCCGCGTACGGGCTGCCGATCGTCGCGAGCGACATCGCGCCGCACGTCGAGGTGCTGAGCGCCGACGCCCCCGGAGGACGGTTGTTCCGCGACGGCGACGAGGACGACCTGGTCCGGGTGCTGACGTCGCTGCTCGCCGACCTGCCGGGTGAACGGGCCGGTGCGGTGGCGCTGGGCGAGCGGGTCACCGGCAGGTACAGCTGGGACACCGCCGCCCGCGAGTTGGAGCAGCTCTATCTTCGCCTGGCACCGCAGCCGGGGCGACGGGCCAGGGCACGACGCGCGGCGGCCGCCGACTGACCCGGCGGTGTTCGCCGGGGGAGCGGGGGATCAACCCGGCGGAGGACGCAACAGTCGGCGCAACGGCCCCTTCTACCGTCGAGGGGACAGGGCTAGATTGAACCGATCTTGTGCCGGGAGGACATCGGTTGGCCGCGCCCGGCAGCGGCCGGGCAGCGCCGATTCAGTTCAGTGGGATCAGTGGAACAACACACACAGCAGGTCACTCCGCTCATGACCAGGCGGCTCGACCCGACCCGCCTCCTCACCGGCGGCGCGGCGCTGGCCGCCGCGGTCGTGGCGGTGGTCGCCGGTGTCTCCATGGCGGCCGGTGACCGTCGGGGCATGGTGCTGCCGCTCGCGGTGGTAGCGGGGATCGCGGTGGCCGTGCTCGCGTTGACCCGGTTCGCCGGGTACGTGCTGCTGATGCTCGCGGTGCGTTCCTGCGTCGACCTGTTCAAGCTGACCGGACCGAGCGCCGGCCAGGCCAACTCCGCCGGAACGGCCCGGGCCGCCGACCCGTCCACCCTGCTCGCGGTGCTGTTCCTCCTCGCCGCCGGGCTCTGGTTGGCCGCACAGCTCAGCCGGCACGGGCGGCTGCGCGGTTCCCCGCTGAGCTGGGCGATGCTGCTCGTCGGCGCCAGCAGCGTGGTCAGCGCCCTCGGCGCCAGCCGACCGGCGAACAGCCTGTTGGAGGCGCTGCGGATCCTCACCGTGGTGGTGATGTTCGTGGTGCTGGAACAGCTCATGCCGGACACCGCGGCGATCCGTCGGGTCCTGCTCGCCTGCTACGCCTCGCTGGTGCTGGCGTTGGGCTACACCGTCGTCCTGTCGCTGCTGGGCAACCCACCGGCCGAGGTGAAGGGCGACTTCACCCGGATCAGCGGCACGTTCAGCCAGTCGACCACGTTCGGCCGGTACCTGATGTTCATGGTGATCTTCGGGTTCGCGGTGTACCGCTTCCTGGACCGTCGACTGCGGGCGTCCCTCGGCGTGCTGCTCGCGCTCTCGCTGCTGTTCCTGCTGCTCACCAACACCCGAAGCGCCCTGCTCGGCGCGGCGATCGGCCTGATCGTGGTCGCGGTGCTGCATCGCAGCAAGCGGATGCTGGTCACCCTCTGCGTGGTGGCGGTCGCCGGGGTGGCACTGGTGCCCGCCGTCGGCGAGCGGTTCGCCCAACTCGGCGCGTCCCGCGCGGTCGGCGGCGACCCGACCGGAAACACCCTGCAGTGGCGGATCAGCTACTGGACCGAGATCGTCACGCTGGCCGACCGGAACCCGGTGACCGGCATCGGACCGAACATGACGCAGCGCGAGACCGACGAGGCGAAGAAGCCGCACAACGACTTCCTGCGGGCGTACGTGGAGACCGGGCTGCTGGGTCTCGGGGCGTACCTGCTGATGCTGTTCGCCTTCCTGTACACCGCCCGGACCGCGCTGCGGCGGGCCCCTCCGGGCAGCTTCGAGCGTGGCGTCGCGGTCGGGTTCACCGGCTGCGCCGCCGCCTTCGTGGCGGTCAGCGCCGCCTCCAACGTGATATCCAACGTGGTCACCCTCTGGTACTTCGTCGCGTTCGCCGCGGCGGCCAGCGTGATCGCCCGCCAACCGGCTCCGCACCTGACCGGCGAGCAGCCACGACGCACGTCCGTCCCGGTTTGACTGAACGACAGCATTGGGGAAAAAGTGGAGATCGTCGACTACCTGCGGGTCGCCCGGCGGCGCCTCTGGGTACTCGTGGGGGTGCCGGTACTCGCCACCGGGGCCGCGGCCGCCATCGTCCTGCTCGCGCCACAGCAGTTCAGCGGGACCGCGTACGTGGCCGCGCCGGCCCTGGTGGGTGGCACGGCCGGGACGCAGTACACCGGTACGCAGGCGGCGAACCAGTTCGTCGCGGCGTTCGGCGCGGCGGTCACCTCACCCCGGGTCCTCGCCGACGTGGGCGCCGACACCGGGGTGCCGCCGGAGCGGCTGCGTGACGGGCTCGCCATCAGCCAGGTCGGCGCGAGCAGCCAGTTGGAGGTGACGTACACCGCCGGTGACCGGGCGACTGTCGCGCCGGTGCTGACCGCCACCACCACCCGGGCGCTGGCGTTCCTCTTCTCCTCCCAGGTCGGCATCGCCACCGGTGAGGTCGAGGCGGCCAACGCCGACGTCACAGCGGCGACCAGGGCGATCGGCGAGTGGGAGAAGGCGAACAAGGTCTCCCAGCCGGACCGGATCTACCAGGCGACGCTGGGCGAGCTGACCAGCCTGCGCCAGCAGCAGCTCTCCATGCAGGCGGTCGGCAACGGCCGAGGCGTCGACGCGGCGACGACCGCGATCACCGCCGCCCAGAAGAAGCTCGACGAGCTGGGGCCGAAGCTCCCCGACTACCAGGCGCTGCTCGCCCAACGGGACGCGGCGACCAACGCGCTGTCCCAGGCGCGGGAGGGGTTGCAGGCGGCGCGGGCGCAGGCCCAGGCCGCCGACCCGAAGCAGGTGACCAGCATCGGCGAGGCGCACGAGGTGAGCCGGCTGGCCGAGCTGGTGCGTACCGCCCTGCCGGTGGGCGGTGCGGGTCTGCTGCTCGGCGTGCTGCTGGTGGGCGTACTCGAACTGCTCTCGCGGGGTCGAGCCGCCACCCGCCCGGCGGCCGCGAGCACCGCGGCCCCCGCGCTGCCGGCGGAGACCGTGACCGCGGCACGGCCGTGACCATCGGCGAACGGGCCGCCGGGTGCGCGAGGTGACCGGCCGCCCGCCGGCCGCGCCGGAGGCCGGCGACCAGCAGGTACGCGGCATGGCCCGCGGCGGTGTGCTGAACCTGGCCAGCGCCGTGCTCAGCCAGGTGGCGCTCTTCCTGGTCATGCTGGTGCTGGCCCGGGCCCTGGGGGTACCCGAACTCGGTCGGTACGCCCAGGTCTACGCGGTGTTGTCGTTGCTGGGGTTGCTCTCGCTCTCCGGTTTCCGGGCCGGGCTGACCCGGTTCGTGGCGGTGCATCTCGCCGACGACGAGCCGGCCGCCCTCCGGGGCGCGGTCCGGCTCGGGATCGGCATCTCGGCCGCCGCGTCCACGGTGATCGCTCTCGGCCTGGCGGTCGGCGCGCCGTGGCTCGCCGACGCCCTGCACGACCCGCAGCTCACCACCGGGCTACGGCTGGTGGCGCTGTGCCTGCCCGCCAGCACGGTGTGCGAGGCGGCGCTCGCGGCCACCCGGGGGTGGCGCACCCAACGGGCCTACGCGCTGATCGGCCAGGTCTACGAGCCGGCCGCCCGGTTGGCGCTCACCGTGCTGGCGCTCGCCCTCGGGGCGGGCCTGACCGGCGCGTTCTGGGCACTGGTGGTGGCGAGCTGGAGCGCCGCCGCGTTCGCCCTGGTGGCGCTCGCCCGGATGGTGCGCCGGGTGCCCGCCGCCCGGCCCGCGTACCGGCCGGGGGAGCTGTTCCGGTTCTCCACCGTCAGCTGGGTCTCCTCGCTGTCGTCCACCGGGCTGATCTGGGTGGACGCGTTGCTGCTCGGTTTCTTCGACTACGGTCCCGACGCGATCGGCGTCTACCACGTGGCGACCCGGCTGGTCACCATCGCGGTGTTCGTGCTGGCACCGGTCAACGCCTCGTTCGGTCCGCACCTGGCGCACCTCTACCACCAGGGTCGACTCGACGAGGTGCGCCGCATCTACCGGGTCGCCACCGGTTGGGTGCTGCGGCTGTCGCTGCCGGCCTTCGTGGCGTTGCTGGTCTTCCCGGAGCAGTTGCTGCGGCTGGTCGGCGGGCCGGGCCTGGCCGGCGGCGCGGCGGTCACCGTGGTGCTGGCGCTCGGTCAGCTGGTCAACGCCGCGACCGGGCCCTGCGGGACGTTGCTGAACATGTCCGGCCGGGTGTCGGTGAACATGATGGACAACCTCGCCGCCCTGCTGCTCAACGTGCTGCTCAACCTCTGGCTCATCCCGGCGTACGGCATTCTCGGCGCGGCGGTGGCCTGGGCGGTGTCGTTGGCGGCGGTGAACGTCGCCCGGGTCTGGCAGGTGCGATCGCAGGTGCACACGGTGCCGGTGACGGCGGGCATGGTCAAGGGCCTGTTCGCCGCGCTGGTCGCGATGGGTGTCGGGTTCGGTGTGCGCTGGCTGGTCGAGGGGTGGACCGCGCAGCTCGCCGTCGGCCTCGCCGCGATCGTGGTGGCGTACCTGGCCGTGGTGGTCGCCCTCGGGCTCAGTCGGGAGGACGTCATGGTGCTGCGCGCGGTGACCCGCCGAGGCGGTCGACGTGCCGCCGCCGACGCGGCCGACCCCGCCGACGGGGTGGGTGCCGCTGCGGGTGCCGGCCAGCGCGGGGCGCGCTCGTGAGCGGCGGCGCGCGGCGTCAGGTCACCGACCGGCTGCGCCGGGGGGTACGCACGGCGCGGGCCTGGGCACGGGCGGCGCGACCGGGGGAGCCGGGGCCGCTGCCGGACTTCCTGGTGATCGGCGCGCAGCGCTGCGGCACCACGTCGCTGTACCACCACCTTGCCGCGCATCCCCGGGTCCGGGTGCCCACCGGCAAGGAGTTGCAGTACTTCAGCGTCCACCACGCCCGTGGGGTGCGGTGGTACCGGGGGCACTTCCCGCGCCTCGCCCCGGGGGAGCGCACGTTCGAGGCGAGCCCCTACTACCTGTTCCATCCGAGCGTGCCGGCCCGGGTCGCGGCGACCCTGCCGCAGGCCCGCTTCGTCGTCCTGCTGCGCGACCCGGTCCAGCGGGCCTACTCGCACTACCTGCACACCCGCTCGTACGGCGCGGAGCCGCTCTCCTTCGCCGACGCGTTGGACGCCGAGGAGGAGCGGCTGGCGGGGGCGACGCGGCGCGGCCCGGACAGCCCGGCCGCGCACCGGGCGTTGCGTAACCACTCGTACGCGGCCCGGGGCCGCTACGCCGAGCAGCTGGACCGGTGGTTCGCGCACGTCCCCCGGGAGCGGATCCACGTTGCCCGCACCGAGGACCTGCACGCCGACCCGGCCGGCACGTACGGCGACATTGTGCGTTTCCTCGGCCTGCCGGCCTTCATCCCGGAGGCGTTCACCCGGCACACCCGCCGGGTCGACCCGGGTGTCTCCGAGCTGACCCCGGCCCTGCGGGAGCGCCTGAGCGAGCAGTTCGCGCCGCACAACGCGCGCCTGGCCGCCCTGTTGGGCTGGCCCGAAACCTGGCCCGGCTAGCGGACGGCGGCGAGGATGCGGTCCACCGGCTGGTCGGCGCGGAGCAGGACGGGCACGTCGGTGACCGTGGTGCCGCCGCCGGCCACGCCCAGCGGGGAACCCACCGCCCCGGCCCGGGCGCCCGGTGCCGCCGGCACCGTCACCGGCGTGTTCGACGCCGACCAGAGCACCAGCGTGCTCTGTCCACCTCGGACGAACGCGACCCCGTTCAGCCTGCCGGCCACCGAGGCGGGTAGCGGCGTGACGGTGGCGTCCCGGGCGGCGTCGGCCAGGGCCGCCAGCATCCGGCCGGCCTCCCGCTCGGTGCCGTCCGGGTCGAGCAGGCCGTAGCGGACCTCGCTGCCGGCCGCGTTGTTCGGGTTGTACGCCAACGGCAACCAACTGATCTCGCCGATCCCGCCGGCCACCAGCAGGGTGACCGTCTTGACCATCTCCGTGGCCCGGCTGGCCGGGTCGCCGTCGCCGTCGCGCCAGAACTGACCGACCTCCCACGCCTGGATCGGGGTGCCCGGAGGTGTGGCGGCGCGCAGGTAGTCCAGCAGCGGGGCCACCCCGCTGAAGTGCTCGTAGAAGTGCACCTGCCGGACGTCGGCGGTGCGGTCGGTCAGCAGCGACTCGGTCACCGCCAGGAAACGCAGGTTGCGGCTGTTGGTCTCGGTGCCGAGCGCCCGGCGTAGCTGCGCCTCCCCGGTCACCGCCGGGATCTGCTGCCCCCGGGTGCCGACCCGACGCTGGAAGTACGCCTGATAGGCGGCGACGGCCTCGGGCACCCGGTCGGCGCGCAGCAGCCGGTCGGCGACACCCATGCCGTACGCGACACTGCTGATGCCGGAGTCGACAACCCGCGCCTTCGGGTCGGTCGCGCGGATCGTCTCGGCGGCGGCCCGGACCAGCCGCGCGTAGTCCTCGGGGCTGCCGGCCCAGTAGCTCGGCGCGTTGACCTCGTTCTCGATCGCGTACTCCCGTACCCCGTACGGGCCGTAGCGGCGCACCACCTCGCTGACGAACCGCTGGTACGCGCCGAGGTCGGTGGGCATCGCCGACTCGGTCTTGTTGGCCGCGCCCCGGGTGTAGCGGGCGGTGCCACCGGTCGCCCAGCACACGCCGGTGCGGATCTTCAGGTGCAGTGTGATGCCCAGTTCCCGGCTGCGCGTGGCGATCTCGTCCAGCCCGGCCCAGTCCGCCTTACCCGGGGTCCGTTCGATCTCGCACCAGGAGATCTCCTCGTACGTCGCCGAACCGGCGAGCCGGCGCAGGTACGGCCCGAACTGCTGGAACCGCGACCAGTCCCAGTGCGCGCCGAACGGGTTGCTCACCTGCTCGCCGGTGCGTGCCGGCGCGCCGGTTGCGGGTGCCGCCGTCGCGGAGGGGGTGGCGGCCGGCGGCGGATCGTCGCCGCCGCCGGTGCAGCCGGCGGTGAGCAGAACGGTGGCGGCGATGGCGGCGGTGGCGATCGCGCGCCACCGGCCCGGGCGGGTCACCGGTAACCCAGGGCGCGCAGGGTCGGACCGGAGAAGACCCAGACCAGCAGGCGCAGGAACGGGTCGAGTTCGCGGCGGTAGGTGCCCACCCGGGAGCCGTAGATCGGTTCGGTGACGCTCGCCGCCGCCCGTCGTCGCTCCGCCTCGGTGGTGTACTTCTGGGCCACGTCGTGCTGCTTGCTGTCGTAGTCGAGGATGCCGTCCTCCCACGGTTCGCCGAGGAACTCGAACAAGGCCCGCATCGTCTTCTCCGGCTCGCTGACCGCCTGCTCGTAGCGCAGCTCGTAGTAACGGTCCGCCGGCAGGGTGGCGCCGACCTCCCGCGCGGCCCGGATGTAGCGCGGCCACTTCACCACGCACTTCACGGCGGACCAGTAGCCGAACCGTTTGCGGTGCGAGACCACCACGTCCCGGCCGTCCCGGATGAGGTGCACGATCTGGGCGTCCGGGAAGACCTCGGTGACGAAGTCCAGCGACATCGCGTACAGCGGGGTCTTGTCGGCCCACCGGGCCTTGCCCCGGGCGGCGGCGTAGTCGGCGTGCACACCGCCGAAGAAGTCCCGGATCCGGCGCAGCCAGTCCTCGCGCGGAAACCCGAAGCGGGCCAGCCGTTCCCAGTCCCGGCCGACGATCCGTCGCAGGTCGGGCAGGAACCGGGTCTCCGGGCCGCAGCTGATCCGCGAGTGTGAGTCCAGGACGAGGCGCACCATCGTGGTGCCCGACCGCTGGCAGCCGACCAGGAAGATCGGCGCGGTACGGGTTCCGGTCTCAGCCACTGTCGGCCGCCTTCGTGGTCTCGGGTCGGGCGTCGGCCGCGGCGCGGTCGAGCCGGTCGGTCAGCTCGTCGCAGCGGGCCCGCACGCGCCTGTCGATCGGCAGCCGCCGGTGCTCCGCCGGACCGTGTGACTGACGGGGGCCGATGTGCGCGTGCAGCCGTGGGTGGTACGGGAAGTCGAGGAAGGCGCAGAGCCGGCGGAGCTGTGCGGCGGGGTCCGCGACCAGGCTGTCGTAGCGGCAGAGCAGCACGTCGGCGCGCCGGTCGAGGCCGAGCTGGAAGACCAGCGAGTTGCGGACGTACCAGAACAGCGCCGCGCCGCTGTGCGGATCCAACCGCTGCGGGTCGTGGGCCCGGATCAGCTCGACGGCGTCGGCGTCGAGGCGCTGCCCCTGCCACCGTCGGCCGATGCTGCCGTCGGCGATCGCCCGCAGCGCCAGCAGGTTGGCGTCACCGAACTTGGCGACCTCGGAGCGGGCCCGGTCGTCGACGTCGCGGTAGACCCAGAGCGCGCGCCCGGGGGTCAGCCCCGGCAGGGCCAGCAACTCGTCCACCCGGTGACTCTCGCAGAGCGGCTTGACCAGCACGTACGCGTGGCGGCTGCGCTTGATGACGGCGGTCAGCACCGGGTCCGGGCGGAGTTGGAAGCGGTGGAAGAGGGTGCTGTCGTTCTCGTTGCGGACCTCGACCTCGGGTGCGGCGTCCAGGCCGCGGACCAGCATGTTCGTGCCGGAGCGTTGCAGACCGACAAGGTAGACCGGCATCGCCGAGCCGGGCGTGCGTCCGGCCCGCCGCCGCCAGCGTCGCTTCGCCAGTGCCGTGCCGATCCGGTCGACCGGGTTGAGGCGGTCCTCCTCGATCAGCCGTCCGACCCCCTCGGTACGCGCCCAGCGCAGATGCCGCCGGACCCGCCGCGCGGTGTACGCGAGCGCGGAGACCTCGTCGTCGGCTGCCACGGGTCCTCCTTGTCGGGGCACCGGCCCGAGCCCGCGGCAGAGCGGGTACGACCGGCGGCAGCCAGGCTATCGGGAGATCATGGCGGGAGGCCAGGCTGCGGACCGCACGGGCAGACGAAGATCACCCGTTCAGCCACATGGCCAATGTGAACTGGACTCGCTGACCCGGCCTGCATACCGTGGGCCGTGGCCGGGGCGGGCGGATCTCGGTCATCACCTCCGGGCCCGATTCGCCCGATCGACGTGAGCAGGCCGAGTCGATGCGCGTGCTGCATGTGAACAAGTTCCTCTACCGCCGTGGCGGCGCCGAGGGGTACTTGCTCGATCTCGCCGACCTGCAACGGGCCGCCGGCGACACTGTCGCCTACTTCGGCATGAGCCACCCGGAGAACGAGTCGCCCCTGCCGTACGCCGCGCGGTTCCCGTCCGAAGTGGAGTTGGAGCCGGCGCCGAGCGGGGTTCGGCCCCGGGCGGTGGCCGCCGGGCGGATGCTGTGGTCGCCGACGAGCCGGCGCGGGCTGGCCCGGGTGATCGACGACTTCCGGCCGGACGTGCTGCACCTGCACAACATCTACCACCAGCTCTCCCCGTCGGTGCTCGCCGCGGCCCGCGCCGCCGGGGTGCCGTGCGTGCTGACCATGCACGACTACAAGCTCGCCTGCCCGAGTTACCAACTGCTGGACCGGGGTCGGCCCTGCCAGGCGTGCGTCACCGGTGGCCCGTTGCAGGCGGCCCGCCGTCGCTGCAAGGACGGCTCGCTGGCGCGCAGTGGGCTGCTCGCCGTCGAGTCCTGGTTGCACCGGCAGCTCAACGCGTACGACCCGGTGCAGCTCTTCGTCAGCCCGAGTGGGTTCCTGGCCGACGTGATGCGCCGCGCGGGCGTCTACCCGGACCGGTTGCGGGTGGTCAACCACTTCGTCGACCTGACCGGTGTCACAGCCAAGCAGACGCCCGGCGGCGGTGTCGTCTTCGCCGGCAGGCTGGCTCCGGAGAAGGGCGTCGACGTGCTGATCGAGGCCGCCGCCGCGCTGCCCGACGGGGTCGGCGTGGACGTCGCCGGGGACGGCCCGGCCCGCCCGGAACTGGAGGCGCTCGCCGCCCGGCGGGTGCCCGGCCGGGTCCGGTTCCACGGTCGGCTCGACAAGCCCCGCCTGCACGAGCTGATCCGGTCGGCGGCGGTGGTCGCCGTCCCGTCCCGGTGGCACGAAAACCAGCCGATGGCGGTGCTGGAGGCGTTCGCCTGCGGTGTCCCGGTGGTGACCACCGATCTGGGTGGGCTGCCCGAGCTGGTCGAATCCGAGGTGGACGGGCGCATCGTCGCCGCCGACGAGCCCACCGCCCTCGCCGCCGCGCTGACCGACATCCTGGCCGACCCACAGCGGGCGTACCGGATGGGTCGGGCCGGCCGCACGAAGATCGCCGCCCAGTTCGCGCCGGACCGGCACCTGGACCGCCTTCGCGGGCTGTACGCCGAGGCCGCCGCGGCGCTGCCGGCGCGGCGGCGGACCGGCCGCGCCACGGCCGGTGGGGGAGCGGCCCGGTGAGCCGGGTACGGGTGCTCTACCTCGCCGGCAGCGGTCGCAGCGGCAGCACCCTGGTGACCACCGTCCTGGGCCAGTTGCCGGGCTTCGTCGCGGCCGGCGAGCTGCGGTACCTGTGGCGGCGCGGCATCCTGGAGAACCGGCAGTGCGGCTGCGGTTCCCCGGTGGTCGACTGCCCGCTCTGGGCCCGGGTGCGCGCCGACCTGAGCGACGCCGACCCGGCCGGGATCGCCGCCCGGTTGGCCCGGCGCCTGCGGCTGCGGCGGCTGCCAGCGCTGCTGCGCCGCCACCGACGCGGCCAGTCGCCGGTCCCCGGCCACCCCGATGACGGGCACCTGGCCCGGCTCTACGCCTCGATCGCCGAGCACGCGCTGCCCGGCCGGTCCGACGGTGTCATCGTCGACTCCTCCAAGCTGCCGCCGTACGGCGCCCTGCTCGGCAGTCTGCCCGGCATCGACCTGTACGTCCTGCACGTGGTGCGTGACCCGCGCGCGACCGCGTACTCCTGGCGTCGTCGACGCCTCCTGGACGGTCCCGCCGACGACCAGCTGATGAGCCGGCCACCCGTCGGCAAGGCCGCGCTGCTCTGGCTGGTCTGGAACACCGCGACCGTACGCCTGTGGGGTGGTCGCCGCGGCGCGCCGGGCCGCTACCTGCGGGTGCGGTACGAGGACTTCGTGGCCGACCCGGCGGGCACCACCGCCCAGATCGCCGGCTTCGTCGGCGCGACCCCCGACGAGCTTCCGTTCCCGACGCCGGCCACGGTGCGGCTCCGGCCCACCCACTCGGTGGCCGGCAACCCCTCGCGGCACCGCACCGGGCTGGTCGAGGTGGTCGCCGACACCGAGTGGCTGACCGGGCTCACCACCCGCGCGTACGCGGTGGTGACCGGGCTGACCGCCGTGGCCCTGACCCGCTTCGGCTACCCGTTACGCCGCCCGGCGGCCACCTCCTCAGCCGTCCGCCGCGCCGCGGACCCGGCCGTCTCCCCGTCACCCGCCACCCGGCAGGAAGGCTGAACGATGCTCTCACTGGTGGTGGGCACCGGTCGCTGCGGTTCGACACTGGTCCAGGAGTTGCTCTCCCGGCATCCCGCTGTCGGCTTCGTCTCCGGCCTGGACGACAAACTGGCCCGGCTCAACCCCAAGGGCAGGTTCAACGGCCTGCTCTACCGGCGCTCGGCACCACGCCCGGCGGGGATGACCTCGCTGCGACACAGTCGACGGTTGCTGGAGCGGGGTCGGCTCCGGGTGGCGCCGTCGGAGGCGTACCACCTGCTCGACCGGCAGGTGCTCGCCGGCTTCTCCCGGCCGTGCCGGGACCTGGTCGCCGAGGACCTGACGCCGTTCGTGTCCCGGCGGTTGCGGGCCTTCTTCGACGAGCGGATCGCGCGGCAGGGCTGTCAACAGCTGGTGCAGCACGTCACCGGGTGGCCGCGCACCGGTCTGCTGCACGCCGCGTACCCGGATCTGCGGGTGGTCAACGTGGTCCGCGACGGCCGGGCGGTGGCCAACTCGTGGCTCCAGATGGGCTGGTGGGACGGGTGGCGCGGGCCGGACAGCTGGATCTACGGCCCGCTGCCGTCCGACCTGCGGGAGGAGTGGATCGAGTCCGGCCGTTCGTTCCCGGTGCTCGCCGCGCTGGGGTGGAAGATGCTGATGGAGGCCTTCGCCCAGGCCCGGCTGCGCCACCCGGCCGACCAGTGGCTCGACGTGCGCTACGAGGACCTGGTCGAGCAGCCGCGTGAGCAGGTCGCCCGGATGCTCGACTTCCTCGGTCTGCGCTGGTCGACCGCCTTCGAGAAGGGCTTCTCCCGGTACGACTTCACGGTGGGCCGGGCGGAGGCGTACCGGGACGAACTCAGCCCGGCGCAGGTCACCGCCATCGAACGGGTGCTGGAGAAGCCGTTGGCCGAGTGGGGCTACCCGGTCTAGACCCCCGCGGCCTGCGCCGCCCGGCGGACCTATCGACGTACGCGTTGGAGGACCGCTACCCTGTGGCCCCCAGACCATCGATGTGAGGAGATGCGATGGCGCGTCGCACAGGCCGGCCTTCCTACCTGTCGGACAGAGCCGACGAACGCCGTCGTCGCACAGCGCGCACCGTGGCGGTCGCGGGCGCCATCGCACTGGTCACCGCGCTGCTGGGCGGGCTCGTCGGCTACCAGGTGGGCCGTCCGGACGCCACCGAGGCGACGATCGCGAGCATCCAGGAAGCCGACGCGAAGCGGGACGCCCAGCAGATCGTGGAGCTGACCGAGACGGCCCGCCGCGTCCGCGACCAGATTGCCCCCGTCCTGGCAGCCGTCAAGGAGGAGAAGTCCGCCGGACGGGCGCCGGACGCGGGTCGGGCGCGCACCTGGCAGGAGACCATGCGCAAGGCCGCCGAGCCGTTCGCCGACCCGCCCTCGGGTAGCACCGCCACCAACGTGGCCCGGGGAGGTCTGCGCGGAGCTGTGCAGCAGGCGTCGCTCGCTGTCGACACCTACGCCTTGGCGGCCGGCGTCCCCGCCGCACACCAGGCGGCCCTGCTGGACCTGAGCACGCGGCAGGCGGACGAGGCGGCCACGGTCTGGTCGGTGGCGGCGACCCAGCTCGACCAGGTCAGCGTCGATGCCGGGCACGGCCACCAGCACGTGTTCCTGGACACAGACCCGCACGGTGGGGCCCTCACCCCGGACGGGGCGGCCGAGGGAACCGGTGGTTGAGGCAGGTTGCTGCGTGAGTGTCCGGTTCGCCGGCGGTGACTCGAGTGTCGCGCCGCCCGGGTGGCCACGGCGTGATCTGGGGGCGACGCGCCGGATCGGGTACGGTCGCTTATCGCAAAGTCTATGAACCAGATTGGCTTTCTGTGCAAGGGAAGCCGAACCGGAGGGACACAGCCGTGAGGTTCCCAAGCGCCGTCCGTCAGGCCGGCCTCGTCGTGGCCGTCGCCGCCCTCGCGCTGACCGCGGGTTGCGCGAAGAAGGACGACAGCGAGGTCCAGGCCAGCGGCGTCAAGCTGGTCGCTGCGGGCAAGCTGACCGTCTGCACCCACCTGCCGTACCCGCCGTTCCAGTCCAAGGACGCGAGCGGCAAGGTGACCGGCTTCGACGTCGAGATCATGGACCTGGTCGCCAAGGAGCTCGGCGTCGAGCAGACGATCATCGACACCCCGTTCGAGGGGATCAAGTCCGGTCAGGACCTCAACACCGGCAAGTGCGACGCGGCTGCCGCCGGCATGACGATCACCGAGGAGCGGCGGAAGGTGATCGACTTCTCCGATCCCTACTTCGACGCCACCCAGGCGATGCTGGTGAAGACCGGCAAGACCTACAAGTCGCTCGACGACCTCAGGGACAAGAAGCTCGGCGTCCAGGCGGCCACCACCGGTCGTGACTACGCAAAGAAGCTCGAGGCGGAGAAGGGCCTGAAGCTCGTCGAGTTCGAGGACCTCGCCGCCCTGCAGCAGGCCGTCGCCAACGGCCAGGTCGAGGCCGCCATCAACGACCTGCCGGTCTGGACCGAGTACCTGAAGAAGAACCCGGGCGGGTTCGAGGTCGCCGCCGAGTTCGACACCGGCGAGCAGTACGGCTTCCCGGTCAAGAAGGACGCCAACCCGGAGCTGCTCAAGAAGATCAACGAGGTGCTGGCCAAGGCCAAGCAGGACGGCACGTACGACACGATCTACGAGAAGTGGATCGGCAAGCGGCCGAGCGCCTGAGCCGCAGAGCGGCCGAGTGCCTGAGCACCGCGTAGTACCGGAGGGCGCGCGTCCCGCGCGCCCTCCGTGTCAGTAGACCTCCGGGAAGGCAACGAGCCAACGTGAAGCTGCGACGCCGCCAGCGGGAGCGGCTGTCCCTCGGGATCCAGTACCTGGTCTTCATCGCCGTCATCGCCGTGGTGGCCTTCGCCGCGGACTGGGGCCGGCTGGCCGACGCGTTCTTCCGCGTCGACATCATCAGGTCGATGTTCCCGACGATCATCACCGTGGCGCTGCGCAACACGGTCCTCTACACGCTCGGCGCGTTCGCCTTCGGCCTCGTGTTCGGCACCATCCTGGCGCTGATGCGGCTGTCCCGGGTGGCGCCGTACCGCTGGGTGGCGACGGCGTACATCGAGCTGTTCCGGGGTCTGCCCGCGCTGCTGGTGCTCTTCCTCGTCGGGTACGGCATCCCGATCGCCTTCCCGGAGCGCGAGATTCCGGGCGGTGTGTTCGGTTCGATCGCGATCGGCCTCGGGTTGACCGCCGCGGCGTACATGGCGGAGACCATCCGGGCCGGCATCCAGGCCGTGCCGAAGGGGCAGATGGAGGCGGCGCGGACCCTCGGCATGTCGCACTTCACCGCCATGCGCACGATCGTCATCCCCCAGGCGTTCCGGATCGTGATCCCGCCACTGACGAACGAGCTCATCCTGCTCACCAAGGACTCGTCACTGGCCTACGTGCTCGGCGTGACGGCGCAGACCATCGAGATCACCAAGTTCGGTCGGGACATGCTCAACGACCGGGTGAACGCGACTCCTCTGCTGGTGGCCGGCCTGGCCTACCTGGTGATCACCCTGCCGCTGTCGCAGGTGGTACGACGCCTCGAACTCCGCTACGCCAAGGCCCGGTGACCCCATGACGACCACCCCTTCCCGCCCCGCCGTGGAAATCCGGGACCTGCACAAGTCGTTCGGGCCGCTCGAGGTGCTCAAGGGCATCGACTTCGAGGTCGGCCAGGGCGAGGTGGTCTGCGTCATCGGGCCGTCCGGCTCCGGCAAGTCGACACTGTTGCGCTGCGTCGACCTACTGGAGCAGCCGACGGCCGGCACGATCTGGGTGAACGGGGTCGAGATGACCGACCCGGACGTCGAGATCGACCAGGTCCGCCGTGGCATCGGCATGGTCTTCCAGTCGTTCAACCTGTTTCCGCACCTGACCGTCCTGAACAACCTCACCATCGCCCAGCGTCGGGTGCTCCGGCGGGGCCGGGCCGAGGCCGAGCGGATCGCCCGGGCCAACCTGGAGCGCGTCGGGCTGACGGACAAGGCCGACGCCTTCCCGGCCCAGCTCTCCGGTGGGCAGCAGCAGCGCGCGGCGATCGCCCGGTCGCTGTCGATGGAGCCGAAGCTGATGCTGTTCGACGAGCCGACCTCCGCGCTCGACCCGGAACTCGTCGGCGACGTGCTCACCGTGATGCGCAAGCTGGCCGAGGACGGCATGACGATGATGGTCGTCACCCACGAGATGGCGTTCGCCCGTGACGTCGCCGACCGGGTCGTCTTCATGGACGGTGGGGTGGTGGTCGAGCAGGGGCCGCCGGAAGAGGTGCTGGGCGCGCCGAAGCACGAGCGGACCCGCGCGTTCCTCTCCCGGGTCCTCGACCCGACCCACGTCGCGCAGCTCGGCCAGCCGGACCAGGCGCCCGAGCCACCGCAGGCCCCGAGCCTGCCCGCGGACGACCGCCACCAGCTCTGACAGACATCTTCCGTACGGCTGACGCCGGGTTGCCGCAGTGACGGCAGCCCGGCGTCCGCTTGTGTGTCAGCTTCATGTCAATCGACCGACGTCGTGATGTCAAGGTAATCTTTTTGCAATCAGAGCTGTACTTTCGTCGATGGATTACATAAGTTGCTGTCATCCATCGAAAGCTTTGAGTCTTCCGAGCAAAGTACGCGACGAGCCTCACCCTCAGTCGTGCCACCGCCCCCGTGCTCGGGTCGATGCACCCTGTCCTCGTCGCGTCTTCGCCCGGTCGGGAACGGAGACCAATGGACGATCACGCTGGTGGCCCTCACCGCCACCTGTCCCGTAGATCGCTGATCGCCACCGGTGCGCTCGCCGCCGGGGCACTGGGCGCGTCCGCCCCGGCGATCGGCAGCGCGTTCGGCGGCAGCCCCGCCCGGGCCGCCGCCGGTGTCACCAAGAAGGTCACCATCTACGCCGAGCAGCTGCCCGGCAACCTGTTCGGCTACGGCCTGGCACCCGGTCAGGCCACCGTTCCGGGCCCGGTCCTGGAGATGTACGAGGGTGACACGCTGGAGATCACCCTGGTCAACACCACCGACCAGCGGCTGTCCATCCACCCGCACGGGGTGGACTACAGCACCGAGTCCGACGGCAGCCCGTTCAACGCCTCGTTCAACAATCCCGGCGAGACCCGGACGTACGTCTGGCGCTCGCACGAGATGGTGGCCGCGGCGGGCCGGCGGTACATGCCCGGCAGCGCCGGCTACTGGCACTACCACGATCACGCGATGGGCACCGACCACGGCACCGGCGGTGTCGCGAAGGGACTGTACGGCGCGCTGATCGTCCGGCGGCGCGGCGACATCCTGCCGTCGAAGCAGTTCACCGCCGTGTTCCACGACATGATGATCAACAACAAGATGGCACCGGCGACCCCGATGTTCGAGGCGAACCTGGGTGAGCGCGTCGAGTGGATCGCCATCGGCCACGGCAACCTGTTCCACACCTTCCACCTGCACGCGCACCGGTGGGCGGACAACCGCACCGGGATGTTGGAGGGGCCGAGCGACCCCAGCCTGGTGGTCGACAACAAGGACCTCAATCCCGGCAGTTCGTTCGGCTTCCAGGTGCTGGCCGGGGAGGGTGTCGGACCCGGCGCCTGGATGTACCACTGCCACGTGCAGACGCACTCCGACGGCGGCATGGCCGGGATCTTCCTGGTGCGCAACGCCGACGGCAGCATGCCGCCGGGCGCCGAGGAGGCCATCCACCGGTTCCAGGGCCACACCCACACGCACGGAAGCTGACCGAACCGAAAGTGGGGACGGGCATGACCAGAAACCTACGACGAACCCTCGCCGCGGTAGCGGCCTTCGCGACACTGATCCCGGCGACGAGCGCTGCGGCGGCACCACGACCGGCGGCCGCACCGCAGGCGGCGCAGCCCCAGAAGACCGCTGTCCTGGTGTTCCACGGGCCGGTGGCCGAGCAGCAGGACCCGGTGTCCCGTGCGGTGGACACCATCAAACAGCTCGCTGCCGGTCATGACATCGATGTCACGGCCACCACGGACCCCGGTGTGTTCACCACGGCGGGGCTGTCCGCGTACCGCAGCGTGGTTTTTCTCTCCGCGACGGGCGCCGCGCTCAACCGCGACCAGGAGTCGGCGCTGCAGAGCTACATGAAGGCCGGCGGCGGTTTCGTCGGCATCGCCGACGCCGCCCGCGCCCAGGTCGACTCGACCTGGTTCACCGGCCTGATCGGCACCCGACCGGCCGGCGCCATCCCGGTGGCCGAGCCGGTGGCCCGGGTGACCGCCAGCGGTGAGAACCCGCCCAACGAGACCAAGGAGAAGCTGACCGACGGCGACGCCAACACGAAATGGCTGGTCCGCACCCCGACCGGCTGGGTGGCGTACGAGTTGGCCGCGCCGAAGCGGGTTACCGGGTACGCGCTCACGTCGGCCAACGACTCCGCCGGCCGCGACCCGAAGGACTGGACCCTGCAGGGCTCCACTGACGGGCAGAGCTGGACCGACCTGGACCGTCGCACCGGGCAGACCTTCCCGGACCGGTTCCAGACCCGCCGGTTCGACATCGCGACGCCGCAGGAGTTCACCCGCTACCGGCTCAACGTCACGGCGAACAGTGGAGAGCCGCTGGTCCAACTCGCCGACCTGCGCCTGTTCACCGGCAGCACCACCGCCCCGGAGCCGCCCGCGGTGAACCGCGCGGTGGTGAACATCCTGGACCGCAAGCACCCGGCCACCGCGTCGCTGCCGATGACCGTCACCCGGTCCGACCGCTGGGAGAACTGGGACCCGAACCCGATCGGTACGGTGCACACGCTCGCCCAGGTGGAGGAGCGGCACTACAACCCGGGGGCGGCCGCCAACGGCCCGTTCCACCCGGTGTCCTGGTGCCGGGACTACGACGGCGGTCGGTCGTTCTACACCGGCATGGGCCACACCGAGGGCAGTTACGGCGAGGAGGCGTTCCGCGCGCACCTCTCCGGCGCGCTGAACTGGACCACCGGTCGGGTACGCGGCGACTGCCAGGCCACCATCGCGTCGAACTACAAGGTGGAGCGACTCACCGCCGCCAACCAGACCGGTCAGCTGGACCAGATCGGCGAGCCGCACGGGCTCACCATCACGCCCGACGGCACCGTCTTCTACGTCGGCAAGGCGGCCTGCCCGAGCGGCCCGATCGCGGACTGGAACAACCCGAAGGTCGGCCTGGGCTGCGGCACCATCCACTCCTGGGACCCGCGGACCAAGCAGGCCAAGCTGCTCACCACCCTGGAGGTGATGGGCAACCGGGGCAGCGGTTCCGAGCTGGTGAAGAACGAGGAGGGCCTGCTCGGCATCGTGCCCGACCCCGCGTTCGCCGAGAACGGCTGGCTCTACGTCTACTGGATGCCGCACGACTCGGTCGACCGGGTGAAGCGGGTCGGTCAGCGCACCATCTCGCGGTTCACCTACGACCGTCAGGCGCAGACCATCGACCAGGCCACCCGCAAGGACCTGTTGCAGTTCCCCGTGCAGGTCCACAGCTGCTGCCACGCCGGTGGCGGCATGGCGTTCGACGCCAAGGGCAACCTCTACGTCGGCTCCGGCGACAACAACTCCTCCGAGGGGTCGCAGGGCTACGCCGGCAACAACTGGACCCAGGAGTACGAGGGGATCTCGTTCCAGGACGCCCGCCGCACCTCGGGTAACACCAACGACCTCGCCGGCAAGATCATCCGGATCCATCCGGAGGCGGACGGCACGTACACCATCCCGGAGGGCAACCTGTTCCCGCCGGGCACCGAGAAGACCCGACCGGAGATCTACGTGATGGGCGTGCGCAACATCGCCCGCCTCCAGATCGACCCGAAGCACCAGTGGCTGACCGCCGGCTGGGTCGGCCCGGACGCCTCGTCGCCCAGCCCCACCCTCGGCCCGGCGAAATACGAGACGGCCACCATCATCACCTCGGCCGGCAACCAGGGCTGGCCGTACTGCATGGGCAACCGGCAGCCGTACCGTGACCGCAGCAACACCGACGCCACGGTGCTCACCGGCTGGTACGACTGCGACAACCTGAAGAACACCTCGCCGCGCAACACCGGACTGGTGGACATCCCGGCGGCCCGGGACAACATGATCTGGTACTCACCGGACGGCGGCGGCCCGGTCTTCCCGAAGCGCACCGACGGCAGCGGTCTGCCGACCTACGTCGCGGCCGACGCCACCTACACCCAGCCGTACCTGCGCGGCGGCGGCCAGGCCATCATGTCCGGCCCGACGTACCACCGCGACCTCGTCGACACCGACAGCGGCGTGGCGTGGCCGGAGCACTGGGACGGCAAGTGGTTCATCGGCGACCAGTCGAACGCCGCCAACCGGGTGGCGGTCACCGTCGACCCGGCCGGCGTGCCACAGGCCGCCCCACCCGTGTACGCCGAGTCGCTGCGGGCCATCATCCCGGGCGGCAACGGCGACACCAGGTTGCAGAGCTGGATGGACGCCAAGTTCGGCCCGGACGGCGCGCTCTACCTGCTCGACTACGGCGGCGGGTTCTTCAGCCTGCACGCCAACCAGAAACTGATCCGGATCACCTACACCGGCGGGGCGCCCACCCCGGCACCGGCGGCGACCTCGGTCGCCGTGCAGAACAAGCCGCTGACCGTGGCCTTCACCGGTTCCCGCTCCGGCGGCGTCAGCCACCGCTGGGAGTTCGGCGACGGCACCACGTCGACCGAGGCGGACCCCCGGCACGTGTACGCCCGGGTCGGCACCTACACCGCGAAGCTGACCGTCACCTACGCCGACGGTGAGACGGCGACGGTGCAGAGCACTGCCACGGTGGGCTGCGCGGTGCCCGACGACCGGCCCACGGTGTGGCTCGGCGACACGGACAGCGGGGTGCCCAGCCGCACGGTCGGGCAGGGCTGCACGGCCAACGACCTGATCGACGACGAGAGCACCTGGGCCGACCACGACGGTTTCGTCCGGCACGTCAAGGCGGTGGCCCAGGCGTTGCAGGACGACGACCTGCTCAGCGCCCGGGAGGCCGGCACCCTCACCCGCCTGGCCGCCGCGTCGGAGATCGGCCGGGACGGCCACACCGGGTACGAGCCGCTCTACGACGGCACCGCCGAGTCGCTGCGCGGTTGGCAGCAGGCGCCGACCGGATCGTTCGCGATCCAGCCGGACGGTTCGCTGCGGCCCAGCGGAGGTCTGGGCATGCTCTGGCACACCAGGGAACTCGGCGACTTCTCGCTGCGGCTTCAGTTCAAGGACATCGCACCGGGCACTGGCCGGGCCAACACCGGCGTCTTCACCCGGTTCCCCGACCTGCGAACCCCCCTGGAGCAGCGACCACCGGGCAGTTGCGGAACCGTCGGCTCGGCCCGGACCTCGACCGCGTGGATGGCGATCTACTGCGGACACGAGATCCAGATCTACGACGGGGACACCGGTGAGCCGCAGAAGACCGGCTCGGTCTACAACTTCGACCCGGTGCCGCTCGCCCAGGCCGGCATCACCCCGAAAAACGAGTGGAACGACTACGAGATCCGCGTCGTCGGGCAGCACTACACGATGATCCGCAACGGCGTGGTGATCAACGAGTTCGACAACACACCCGGCAAGCAGTCGTCGCGTGCCGGCGACCCGCCGACCGACCTGCGGCAGTTCCTGCGTGGCTTCATCGGTCTGCAGAACCACGGTGACAACGACCTGGCCGAGTTCCGCAACGTCCGCGTACGGGAACTCTAGGAGAGACGATGACCCGACGACTGAAGGCCGCGCTGGCGGCGCTCCTGCTCACGGTGATCCCGTTGGCAGCGGTGCCCGCCTCCGCCGCCCCGCGCGTCGCCGCCGACCAGGTGCTGACCTGGACCGCCGACGACAGCATCACCCGCTACAAGTCCGCGCCCACCACGGCGGTGGCCGGGGCGACCACGATCATCTGGGAGAACAGCGCGGCCACCGGCAACACCACCGGGATGCCGCACACCCTGACCTTCGACACCAGCACCGAGGGCTACAACCACGACGTCACAGTCAACATCCTGGCCAGCCCGTTCGATGCCAACGACGGCCGCCACCAGGCGACAGTGACGCTGACCCCGGGACGGTACCGGTACTTCTGCTCGATCCCCGGCCACAGCGCGATGGTCGGTGAGCTGGTGGTCACCGACGACGGTGGGGGCGGCGACACCACTGCGCCGACAGTGACCGGCACCGTCTCCGGCGACCAGGACCCCGACGGCAACTACCTCGGCGCGGCCACCGTGACGGTGACGGCCACCGACGCCGACTCGGGGGTCCAGACCGTCGAGTACCAGGTCGACGACACCAGCTTCCACCCGTACACCGAACCGGTGCGGGTGACAGCGGTCGGCGACCACGCGGTGCAGTTCCGCGCCACCGACCAGGCCGGCAACACCAGCGCCGTCGGCTCGGTGCAGTTTCGGATCGTCGAACCGGGTCAGGAGGACACCACCCCGCCGGAGGTGAAGGCCACGCTGGCCGGTGACCGCGACGGCGACGGCAACTACGTCGGTACGGCCACCGCCACGCTCACCGCCACCGACGCCGGATCCGGTGTCGCCACCATCGAATACTCGCTGGACGGCGCCGCCTTCACCGCGTACACGAACCCGATCGTGGTGAACACGGTCGGGATGCACATGCTGCACTTCCGGGCCACCGACGTCGCCGGTAACACCTCGGCCGAGCAGATGTCCCACTTCACAGTCGTCGAGCCGCAGGCCGAGGACACCACGCCACCCACCGTCACCGCCACGGTGGCCGGCGACCGGAACGACGACGGCGCGTACGTCGGCGCCGCGACGGTGACGATCACCGCCACCGACGCCGACTCGGGTGTGGCGACCGTGGAGTACGCGCTCGACACCGGCGCCTGGACCGCGTACTCGGCTCCGGTCACCGTCCGCGCCACCGGGGCGCACACGGTGCGCTTCCGGGCGACCGACACCGCAGGGAACGCCGCCGCCGAGCAGTCGACGACGTTCACCGTGGTGGCCGACGGCACTGACGCCTGCCCGGAGTCCGACACCCGGGCCACGGTGGTCATCGACGGTGACGACACCGGGGTCCGCAACGTCGACACCGGCAACGGCTGCACCATCAACGATCTGATCGACGAACACGCCGACTACCCCGGCCACGCCGAATTCGTCCGGCACGTCGAAGCGGTCACCACCGCGCTGGTGACCGGTGGCACGCTCGACCGGCGGCAGCAGGGCGCCATCGTCCGGGCCGCGGCCCGATCGGACGTCGGCGCATGAGTCCTCGAACCTCATCGACAGGGAGAAACACGATGCCCGGACGTACCGTCGCCAAGCTGGCCACCGTGAGCGCCGTCATCGCGGCCTCGGTGCTGGCCGTGGCGCCCACCGCACACGCCGACCTGGTCACCCACTGCATCGGCACCGGCGGTGCGGTCACCGTGCCCAACGACCTGCTCGTGCCCGCCGGCGAGTCCTGCGCGCTGACCGGCACCACCATCACCGGCAACGTCACCGTCGCGGCCGGCGGCAACCTGGTGGTGACCGGTGGCCGGATCAGCGGCGAGGTACGCGTCGCGGCCGACGGGTACCTCGACGCGACCGAGACGACAGTCGCCGGTCAGGTGGTGCTCGCCGCCGGGGGCTACGGGATCTTCCTGAAGGACGCGAGCACCGGCACCCTCACCGTCCGGCCGAAGGGCTCCACAACCATCGACAGTTTCCTCTTCGCCGAGGCGTCCACGGTCACCGGGAACGTCAACGTCAGTGCCGGTGAGGTCCGGCTCGACCGGGGCACCCAGGTGCAGCGCAACCTGAGCAGCACCGGCACCTACTACACGGACCTGCACGACTCGTTCGTCGATGGCACGCTGTCGGTGCTCAACAGCGCCACCGGCAGCGTGGTGTGCGGCAGTGCCGTCCAGGGCCGGGCCACCTTCGCCGGCAACCTGGGTGGTGTGCAGCTCGGCCCGAACGGCACCCTCGACAGCTGCGCCTCCGGCGGTTACTGGGGTGGGGACGTGAGCATCACCAGCACGACCGGTGGCGTCACGGTCGACGACAACATCATCAACGGTCAGCTGGCGGTGACGTCCAACGACCCGGCCGCACAGGTCGCCGCGAACAACCGGATCCGTGGCGGCGTGACCGGTGACCAGGCCGCGGCCACCGCCAACCGGGCGGCGCGGGTGGCCGCCCCGGACCGCGAGGAGGCCGGCGACGAGCGCGCCGAGGTACGCCGTACCTCGGCCGTACAGGAGGCCACCGAGGCGGGCGCCGCACGGCTCTAGCTCATCGACGCGACGGTGGCCGGTGACCCGATAACGGGGGTGACCGGCCACCGCCGTCGTATCGGGCCGGACCGTCGCGAGCTGCGCTTGCGTGGTGTTTCCAGGGACTTGGTGATCGGCGTGGAGGGTGGTGTTGGCAGCGCGCGGGTTGTGTCGGGCTATCAGGCGGCGGACAGCCCGCTAGTGTTTGGTGACGGCGGCCTGGCCGCCGATGGTCTGTCCTGCGCTACGAGGAGGCCCGTGATGGATTCCTTGCCGGAGTTGACTTTCGGGCAGCGGTTGAAGGTCTACCGGGAGCGGTCGGGGAAGACCCGTGCGGTGCTCGGCGGGTTGGTGGGGCGCAGCGCCGAGTGGGTCAAGGCAGTGGAGACCGATCGCATCCTGCCGCCGCGTGTGCACATGCTGGATCGGATCGCGCGTGCACTCAAGGTCGAGGTGGCTGCCCTGGTCGGGGAGTTGAGCGCTCGGTCTGCTGTGGTCAATGGGCCGGAGCATCCGGCGCTGGCGTCGGTCCGGGATGCGGTGAACCGCTTCGCGGTTTCCGACGAGGTTTCCCCGGAGTCGTTGACGAGCCTGAGAGGTCGGCTTGCGATGGCATGGCGGGCGCGTCATCAGGCGTCGGATCACCGTACGGTGCTGGGCGGGTTGTTGCCGGGGCTGTTGCGCGACGTGCAGCGCGCCGCGTTGGCGTACGAGGGTGATGAGCGTCGGCAGGCTCAGGCCCTGTTGGCGGAGACGTTCGGGTTGACGCAGATGTTCCTTGCCTACCAACCCGCTGCGGAGTTGTTGTGGCGGGTCGCGGACCGGGCGATGGTGGCGGGGCAGGAGTCCGGCGACCCGGAGGCGCTGGCGTGCGCGGGATGGTTCCTGTGCCAGGTGCATCGGGATGCCGGTGACTGGGACACCGCGATGGCGGTGACAGTGGATCTTCTGTCGGTGCTGGAGCCGCGTACGGCCGATGGGAACACCAACCTGTTGGCGCTGTGGGGTGCGTTGAACTTCGAGGCTGCCTACACCGCCGCCCGTGCTGGTGAGGAGGGGCGGGCCTGGCGATACTGGGATCGAGCGGACCGGGTGGCGCAGCGCCTGCCGCAGGGCTTCTACCAGCCGCAGACGTCGTTTTCGCAGGTCATCATGGGCGCTCACGCGGTGACCGTGGCGGTGGAGTTGCAGAAGTCGGGTGAGGCGGTTCGGCAGGCGCGCCGCCACGATTCGGCGGCGATTCCGTCGAGGCCGCGCCGGGCACGCCATCTCATCGAGGTCGCGCGGGCGCACTACGGCAAGGACGACACCGAAAGGACCGTGGCGACCCTCCGGGAGGCGTACGAGTCGGCGCCGGAGACGATCCGCTTCAACGGGTACGCCCGACAGATCACCCTGGACCTGCTCGACGGTCCGCGGTCCACCCGCGATGATGCCCGTGACCTCGCGGTGAAGGTTGGCCTGGTCGCGTGATCTAGGGGGTAGGAACCTTACCCATTCCGCACTGCGACGGTACGTAGCGTCGCCCTCACGGGATGCGGCGGGCGGTGCGGCAGTCGCCTGGTCGCCGCGTCCCCCTCAGCAGAGGGCGATGATGCCGCCCTCCTGACCGACGAGGGAGGGCGCATGCGACGCGTCTCGTACGACGAGTACCTCTCGGCCACGGCGTTGACTTTTGCCCGGCGGCATCGGCCGGTGTGGTCGTGGCAGCTCTGGCGGCGTATCTGCCGCTGCGGAGCCGACCTGCCCTGTCGTGGCCGGCACCGGATTCCGATCAGTCGGGGTCACTGGCCGCAGGTGGGCGAGCAGTGAACAGCGGCCAGGAGCAGACGATCCTCGCGGTGCACGTCCAAGGGTTGGACGGCATGTGTGTTGGTTGCCGGGCGTGGTGGGCACGGCTCACGCCGTACCCGTGCTGGCAGGTGGACTGGGCGACCAGCCGGCAGGCACGGGCGATCACGGATCGCTTCCTGGTGGGTGTGCGGTGACCGTCCACGGCCCGGTCCTGCCGATCTGGAGCTGCGGTGGCTGCGGCCTGCCCTGGCCCTGCCGGACCCGCAAACGCGAGCTGCGCGCGGAGTATGCGGATGCCCCAGTGTCGCTGGCTCTCTACCTCGGGTCCTACCTCGTGCAGGCGACCGAGGACATGCCGTGGACACCGGCCGGCGTGCTGCACCGCCGGTTCCTCGGCTGGACCAGGGATGCCGAGCTGCCGAATCCAGCAGTACCGCAACAGTGCCGGTCCGCCCGAGCCGAGCCCTAGTCGACCGACGCCCTGGCCGGGCCCGTGCCGCCGCCACCCAGCCTGTGCTTGTGTGGCGGTGCCGGCATTGGAAGAATCCCGGGTCATGTCGGAAGATCATCAGCCGGAGCCCGGCGAGGACGAGACGGACATCGAGAGCTGCGTCGCCGAGTGCCCGATCGACGCGGAGTTGGCCGGTCAGCTCATCGGGCTGGCCGACCTGCCGTGGCACGACCCGGGTGTCACCAGCCAGGCGATGCGGGACCTCGGCTGGACCACCGACGGGGTGCCGACCGACGAGGCGCGATTCGTCACCGCGGCCGGTCACGCCGTCTACACCGACTACGGGCTCTACCTGCCCTTCGTCCACTACTACGTGGTCGGCGGAGAGCTGTGGCCGGACGACTTCTGGGGCTCGCAGCCGGGCTGGTCGAGCCATCGGGGCGCCGGCCGTCCGGAGTTCGAGGCGTCCGTCGACGCGGCCATCGACCGGTTTGCCGAGCGGCTCGGCCCACCGGAGTGTGACGTCCGGACCGAGGGCAGGTACCTCGCCATCGGCAGTTACTCCTGGCGGTACGCCGCCTGGCGACGGGGCGGCACCATCCTCGTGGTCGGGCCGGCCCTGGACGGCTACTCGTACGGCCAGGACGAGGAGGCCGTCGTCTACGTCGGCGAGTTCGCCCCGGACAGGCCGTTCCCGGCGGCCGCCGACTTCCTCAACCTGCTGCGCAAGTAGGTCGGCGGGGCTCAGGTGCTCCGGCGGCGGATAACCTGATCTGCGGTGTCTCGAAACGGGTGACCGGAGGAGTCGATGCGGGGATGACGACTGGGCGACCGATCCCGACTGAGGACGACGTGCTCGGATACTTCGACACGCTGTCGAACTGGGGACGGTGGGGCGACGACGACGAGCGCGGAACGCTGAACCACATCACCGACGACGTGCGGCTGGCGGCGGCGCGGGCCGTACGCCACGGCAGGAGCGTGTCCTGCGCGTGGGAGGTCGCCGTACCGAGCGACATGGACCGGTCGACGACGGTCTGCCCGTGCGCCGCCGACATGCCGGGCGCCGAGAACATGCCGGCGCACTTCCACGCCGACCGGCGCTGGGGTTTCTCATCCGAGCGGCTCGGCATCACGTTCCACGGCAACACCCTCACCCACCTCGACTCGCCGTGCCACATCTTCTGGGACGGCGCCCTGTACAACGGACGGCCGCACTCGTCTGTCGACGCCGCGACGGGTTCGGCGTGGGCGGCCGTCACGGCGGCGGCGGACGGGATCGTCACCCGGGGTGTCCTGCTGGACGTGGCGGCGGCCCGCGACGTGCCGTGGCTGGCACCGGGGCAGGGGGTGTTTCCCGACGATCTCGACGAGGCCGAGCGTCGCCAGGGCGTGCGGGTGCGACCCGGCGACGCGGTACTTCTGCGCACCGGCTACGGCCGTTTCCGGCACGAGAACGGTGCGGCCAGCGGTTTCACCCAGGCGGGCTGGCACGCGTCCTGCCTGCCGTGGCTGCACGAACGCGGCGTCGCGCTGATCGGCGCCGACACCCCACAGGACGTTCAGCCGTCGGGGTACGACGCCGTGTTGATGCCGGTCCACGCCGTGAGCCTGGTGGCGATGGGCCTGTGGCTGCTCGACAACTGCGATCTGGAGGCGTGCGCGGCGACGGCCACCGAACTCGGCCAGTGGGACTTCCAACTGGCGGTCGCGCCGGTCCGCTTCGCCGGCACGTCCGGCAGCCCGGTCAACCCGATCGCCACCTTCTGACCCGGCGACGCGAGGTCTCCGGCTCGCGTTTCGGCCTGGTCGCCGAACCGTCCACCGGAGACCTCGCTACTCTCGATCGCCAGCCGGCGACGATTCGCGGGTCAGGTCAGAAATTGCCGGCCGAGTTGCACTTCACGCCCTGGTCGAGGCAGTTGCGCACCCGTGCGGCGAGCGCCTCGTCCTTCCACGCGTTGAAGAAGTCCGCGTGCATGGAGAAGGACGTGCCGGAGGCGAGGGTGATGCCGTCGGTGTTCGCGCTCAACGGGTACGAGATCACGAAGGAGACCGACGGGACGGGCACCGGGTGGCTCTTCGGGCACGCCCCGGTGTGGTCACCGTTGGCCATGTGCGCCTTGTGGTCCGGGCTGTCCAGGTGCTTGCCGTCCCAGCAGTCCGGGAAGGTGATCTGCCGGACGATGTTCGCGGTCTTGGCGCAGACCGGGAACGTCTTGTCGGCGCTGCGGCCGATTTCGCCGCCGATGCCGGCACACCAGAAGTGGTTGCCCTGCTTGTCCGGGGTGTCGACCTGGTTCTTGGCGTTACCGGTGATCATTCGCAGGCCGAACGGGAAGGGCTGGGTCTTGCTCGGATCCTTCAGGCGGGAACCGTAGTAGACGGTCACCTCCTTCGGGTCCACGACCTTGCCGTTCTGGTACATCGTCGGCACCCAGTAGGCGGACTGGTCGTCCGGTGAGTTGCAGGTGGTCGCCTTCGCCGCCCGCAGCGATGCGGCGGTCGAGTTGGCGTCGGTCGACCTGTTACCCCAGAACGTGTGGTTGTGCGAGCCGCCAACCAGCTTGGGCAGCACGATCGGGTCGTCGCTGTTGTGGTGGCTGGTCGTACAGCCGACGTTGAACTCGGGCACTGTGACCGGGTTGCCGGTCACCGGCTTGGGCTTGCGGGCGAAGAAGGCCTTCGTCGCGGCGGCCTGCGCGGCCGCGTCGATGGTGATCCAGCCGCCGGAGACGGTGGGTGGGGCGGTGCTGGTCGCCGGGGTCGCCGGTTTGCCCGGCACGGACGGGGTGGCCGACGGGCCCGGGGCGCCCGGGGTGGCCGACGGGTCGCCCGGTGCGGTGGCCGTCGGCGCGGCCGGGCCGGGCGAGCCGGTGCCGGTGTCGCTGGACGGGCCGGACGCGCCAGGAGCGGCAGGTGTTTCCTTGCATCCGGCGGCGAGCGCCACGCTCACCACCAGCAGGGCGGTGACCCAACGGCGGTGTCGAGGGGTGGATGGATGATTCATCAATGGGGGCGCACCTTTCTTCCGAGCCCGAAGAATACGAGTCGGCCCCCTGCTCGTTTCCCACTGAAACGATTAATTCTCGCTTAAATAGCGCTCAGCGATTGCCTGGTCGGCTTTGTGGAGTCGTTTCGATGTCGACTCCATCTCAATTCTCTGTCTCTCTTCGAAAAACTGTAATCGGCGGCTGCGGCGGCACTCCACCTTCCGGGCCGGTCGGCGGGGCCCGGTCAGCAGCTGTCGCGCGCCTTGCGCAGGAACGTGTCCCGGGAGACGACCTTCGTCGAGTCACGTCCGTGCGGAGCGAGCACCTGGTCCGGCCCGAGGCGCGGCAGGTCCGCGAGGGTGAAGTCCACCGAGATGGCGTCACGGCGACTCGACCCGCTGACGCTGTAGGTGACCTCGGGTCGAAGTTCGGTGAGCGGCTCGACGTCCACGTCCATGCCTGCCTCGGCCGCAGGGAGGTCGACAGGGTCGGCGACCTTCCAGCCCTGTGGCGGTTGGCCCAGCAGGGCGACCTCCACGACCTCGGTCGTGGGCCGGCCGTTGACGCTCCACCTGATCAGGGGGCGAGCGGACGCATCGTTGGGGTGGTCGTTCTCGAACACGCCGAGCTGAGCGAAATCGTCGTCGCAGGTGACCAGCACGCCGACCGGTCGGCCATCCTGGACGGCGAGAGCGACCAGCGGCTCATCTGCCGGGGTGCAGGCGGTCAGCAGGATGAGGGGAAGCGGTAGCAGAATCCATGGACGTCGTCTTCTCCGCATGTCGGCAGCATTCCATGACACCATCACGCTTCGCTGTCCCGCCGGTCACGAAAGGGCGGCGCACCGGCGGATCCGCGTCGGGTGTCTTCCTGCGGCACAGTCCCACCTTCGTTGCGTGATTCCGAGAAACAGCGCACCGCGTCGCCGGCGCGGAGAGAATTGCCGCCACGGAGAACACGAAAGCCGGGGGACGTTGGATGGGGACACGAAGGCGCGTGGCGCTGGTGGCGGTGACCGTCGCGGCGACACCTCTGGTCCTCGGCGGGTGCACCGCCGAGCGGAAGCCTGCCGCCCGCCCCGGCGAGCACGTGGCCCCGGCACCGGAGCTGACCGTCGCGCCCGCCGACCTGTCCCGGGACGTGCCGCTCAGCGCCGAGGTGGTGCCGCTCGTCAGGGGCGGGAAGATCACCGCCGTACGTCTGGTCGACGACACCGGCACGCTGGTCAGCGCGGAGCCACGGGAAGACCAATCGGCCTGGGTGCCGACCGCTGCGCTGCGGCCGCGGCACACCTACACCGCGATGGTGACCGCCACCGCCGACTCGGGGCGGACCACCACCCGCACCACCACCTTCACCACTGCGGCGGCGTCGACGAAGCCGCAGGTGACCAGCACCTTGTCGATCGCCGACAAGCGGACCTACGGCACGGCCATGCCGGTGACCATCGGCTTCGAGCCACCCATCGCCCGCCAGGCCCGCGCCGACGTGCAGCGTCGGTTGTTCGTCACCACGAACCCACCCCAGCCGGGGGTGTGGTCCTGGGTGGACGACGGCAGCCAGGTCTACTACCGGGCTCGCGACCTCTGGCGGCCGGGCACGACCATCAGTGTCCGGGCCGGCCTGGCGGGTCTGCCGATCGGCGGGAGTCACGTCGGTGACGCCGACCGCACCGCGACGTCCCGGATCGGACGGCAGGTGGCGCTCGAAATCGACAACGCCACCAAGCAGATGCGCGTGCTGCGGGACGGCAAGCTGATCCGCACGATCCCGGTCAGCCTGGGCAAGCGGGGCACCCCCACGTCCAGCGGCAAGATGGTGATCATGGAGAAGCACCAGCAGACCACGTTCGACACGCGCGGCGAGCCGAACGGCGGCTACGTGGTGGACGTCGCTGACGCGCAACGGCTCACCTGGGGCGGCGAGTTCATCCACGGGGCGCCCTGGTCGGTGTCGGATCAGGGACACCGGAACGTCTCGCACGGCTGCACGAACATCTCGCCGGCCAACGCCGACTGGCTGATGGGCGTCACCCAGGTCGGTGACCTGGTCACCGTCACCGGCACCGAGGTCCGGCTCCAGGCGGGCAACGGCTGGACGGCCTGGAACACCAGTTGGGGCCAGTTCATCAAGGGCAGCGCACTACCCGTACCCGCGGACCTTCGGGCGGCGCCGCCGCCCCGCGCGGTAGCGGACGGTGCACCGACGCCGGGGCCGTCCGCCGCTGGCGGCTGAACCACCGGCGTCCGGCGGCGGACGCACCGCTTGTCCGGCGGCTCTACCCTCCGGGCCATGACGTACGAGCCGATGATGGTGCCCGGCCCGAGGCCCAACCGGACGCTTCGCACCGTCCTGATCGTCGTCGGCGCCCTGCTGGCGGTGTGCTGCGTGGTCGGCACCTGCGTCGGCCTCTGGCTCTACCGCTCGGTCAGGGGCTCGGTCGAGCCGGTCCGGGCGGCCACGACGGCGTTCCTCGACGACGTGCAGTCCGGCAACTATCCGGGCGCGTACGGGCAGCTGTGCGAGCAGGTGCGCGACACCATGACGCAGGACGACTTCGCCCGGGTTCAGGGCGCGCAGTTGAAGGTCCGCAGTTACGAGATCACCGGGGTGAACGTCAGCAACTACAACGGGCGGGTCACCGCGACCGCCCACGTCGAGGCGGTCCAGGAGGTCACCGGCGCGCAGTTCAGCCAGGTGATGACGCTGGTCAAGGAGGACGGCGAGTGGCGCGTCTGCTGTTGAGGCACCGCGCCGTCGCGGGTCCGCCTGACGGCCTCCGGGCCGGTTGGGACGAGCCGTACGCGAGCTACGGTGCAACCTGACGTTCATGTGAGGGGCAAGGTTGGGTGACTGGCGTCACCAGCCGGGGGAGGGGTCCATGCGGATCGGGGAACTCGCCACGAAGACCGGGGTGTCGGTACGAGCCCTGCGCTACTACGAGGAGCAGGGCCTGCTGACCGCCGCCCGGAGCGCTGGCGGCCAGCGCCACTACCTCGACGAGGCCATCGACCGGGTGTATCTGATCCAGATGCTGTACGCCGCCGGCCTGTCCAGCCGGACCATCCTGGACCTGCTGCCCTGCGTCGACGCGAAGGTCAACACACCGCAGTCGCGGGCCATGCTCCGCGCCGAACGCGACCGCATCGAGCGGCAGATCACCCAACTCCAGCAGGCGCGCGAGCGGCTCGACAGGGTCATCGCGCTCAGCGAGACCCCGGCCAGCGGTTGCGCCTACACGGACACCGACACGTCGGTGTCGTAGCGCTGCGGCGAGCGGGGTGCCGTCCCCGTCGCGGGAGCAGTCGCCGTACGACCAGCCGGCCGATGTGTCATCGACGCGGCTCGGTCTAGGTTGGGGGCATGCTGGTGCGAACCGGATGGACCATGCCCCACCCGGCCGAGGTTCTGTGGCCGGCGCTCTGTGACTCGCGCCTTGAGTTGCAGCCACGCTGCCCGGTGTTCTACCTGGGCACACCCCGACCCACCTCGTGCCGGCTGCCGGACGGCCCGGGCGAGGTCGGCGCCTCCCGGCAGTGTGTCTCGGAGCAGGGCGTGGTGCGGCAGCGGATCACGGTGTGGGAGCCGCCGAGCCGGTTGGCGTTCCAGATGGAGTCGACGGACCTTCACTTTCACCGTTTCGTCGACCATCTCGGCGACCTGTTCGAGCTGGTCCCGGTCAACGGTGGCACCCGGGTCATCCGGACCACGACGGTGACGGTTCGTGGGTACGGTCGCGTGGTGCTCGCACCGGCGCTGTGGGTCGGGCTGAAGTCGGTGCACCGCTTCGTGTTCCGCAACTGGCAGAAGATGGCGTTGTCGCCACCCGCCGTCGCGTGAGACGCCGGCTCCCGGCGCCGGTGGTCGGCGGTCAGCCCGCCGCCAGCGCCGGGATGCCGTAGTGCTGGTCGAGGACCTGTATCGCGGCGCCCGCGGCGATCACGTCCGCGCCCAGGCTGGACACTGTCACCCTCGTGCTGAGCCAGGCCGCGCGCCGTGCGTCGGCCTGCACGGCCCCGGTGACCGCCGAGAGGTAGGTCTGCGGGTGCCGGAGGAGGTCCGCGCCCGCCAGCACCACGTGCGCGAGGTCGAGGGTCTGGAGCAGGTTGACCACGCCCACGGCCAGCACCCGGGCGGCGTGTGCGACGTCCCCGGCCTCGGCGGCGTGCTGGTGCACGATCTCCAGGCACCCGTTCCGGCCGCAGACGCAGCGGGGCCCGGTCAGGTCGACGACGGTGTGGCCGAACTCGCCCGCGTTGGTGTGCGCCCCCCGGTGGGTCGCGCCGCCCAGCCGGAAGCCCGCACCGATGCCGGACTCGACCATGATGAGGGCCGCGTCGCCGAACGTCGCGCCGTGCCGCCAGGCCTCCGCCGTGATCCCGGCGGTGACGTCCTTGTCCAGGTGGACGGGGAGGCCCAGGTGCTTCTCGGCGATCTCACGCAGCGGTACGTCGTGCCAGTGCCGTAGGCCGTGGGCGTCGCGGACCAGGCCGTTGGCGTGGTCGAGTGGGCCGATCATGCCGATGCCCAGCCCGGTGAGCCGGCCCCGCAGGTCGCCGACGCCGGCCATCGTGTCGACGCCGGTGGCCAGGGCGTCGAGGAGCTGCTCCGGGGTGAAGTCGCGGGGCAGCGGGCTGACCGCCGAGTGGTGCACGGTGCCGGCCAGGTCGACCAGGACGAGCCGCAGTGTGCGCCGGGCCACGTGCGCGCCGATGGCGTACCGGCTGTCCGGGACGAGTTCGTAGACGACGGCGGGCTTGCCGATGCCCGGACGTCGGACACCGGCGGGGCGGATCAGGCCGTCGGCGGCCAGCCGGGCGATGACCTTGGAGACCGCCTGTGGTGTCAGGCCGGTGGCCTCGACCACCGTGGCCCGCTCGAAGGTGCCGGCGGTACGCCCCACGGCCATGACCAGTGCCTGGTTGTAGCCGCGTAGGAAGGTGACGTCGGCAGTGACGCGAGTCATCTCACCACCCTATTACGCAACGCTGTTGCTAAATTTTTTCGGTGATCGAGTTGAGCAGAGGTCGGCGGTTGGCGGCACTGGCCGCGCTGGCACTGGGTGGCGTCGCGGTCGGCCTGACCGAGTTCGTGGCGATGGGGCTGCTGCCCGACATCGCCCGTGGTCTGCTTCCGCACGAGTACGCGCAGTCGTCGTCCGACGCGGTCGCCCGCGCCGGCTGGATGATCACCGCGTACGCGCTCGGTGTGGTCGTCGGCGCGCCGCTGATCGCCGCGTTGAGCGCGCGCCTGCCCCGCAAGAAGCTCGTCCTCGGGCTGCTCGTGCTGTTCGCCGTCGGCACCGTCGCCTCCGCGATCGCCCCCACCTTCGACCTGGTGCTGGTGGCCCGGTTCGCGGCGGCGCTGCCGCACGGCGCGTACTTCGGTGCGGCCGGTCTGCTCGCGGCGACACTGATGGGCCCCGGCAACGAGGCGCGTGGGTTCGCCACAGTGCTCGGTGGCCTGACCGTGAGCAACCTGGTCGGCGTACCCCTCATCACGCGGCTCGGGCAGGCGGCCGGCTGGCGGGTCGCGTACCTGGTCATCGCCGGCTTCTTCCTGCTCACCCTGCTGGCGGTGCTGGCGGTCGTGCCGGAGGTCGCCGCGGCGGTCGACGGCTCGCCGGCGGCCGAGCTGCGGGCGCTGCGGACCTCGCAGGTCTGGCTGGTCGCCGCGACCGGCGCGGTCGGTTTCGCCGGCTTCTTCGCGGTGAACACCTACATCGCGCCGGTCACCACCGACGTCACCGGTCTCTCCGCCGCGACGGTGCCGTGGGCCCTGGTGGCGGTGGGTCTCGGGATGACCGTCGGCAACGCCCTGGGCGGTTGGTTGGCGGACCGCGACCTGCGGCGCAGCATGGTCATCGGCTTCGTGGCGATGATCGTGAGCATCGCCGTGTTCAGCCTCGTGGCGTCGACCCCCGTCGGTCTGTTCGTGGGCGCGTTCCTGGTCGGCGCGACCAGCCTCTATCTCGGTCCGGTCCTCCAGGCGCGCCTGATCACCGTCGCACCGGGAGCGCAGTTGATGGGCGCGGCGCTCAACCAGTCGGCAATGAACATCGCGAACAGCCTCGGCGCCGCCCTGGGCAGCGTCGCCATCGCCGCCGGCCTCGGTTACCTCGCGCCGGCCCGGGTGGGCGTCGTCCTGGCGGTCGTCGGGTTGGTGCTGGGGCTGGTCAGCTTCGCCGTCGGGCGACGACAGCGGGTGCGCGTCCCGGCCACCGTCTGACGCCCCCCGGGCGGATCCCGTCCACCCTCGCGGGTCGAGGTGGCCGGGCCGCCCCGGGGGACGCCGTCAGAAGTCGCCAACGGTGACCGTCACCCGGTCGGTGCTCGACTTCCAGTAGACCTCAAGCGTGGCACCGGTGACGCCGTCGGCGGCGCGACGGTCCACGCCTTCCGGTCAGCTGACCTTCGCGGCGAGCAGGTCGCCGACGGCGGCACGGACCGGGTCCGGGTTCGACCAGCTCCAGTTGGGGTGCGCGCGGTTGGTGAGCAGCGCCAGGACGAGTTTGCGGTCCGGCGCGACCAGCAGCGAGGGGCCGGCGAACCCGGTGTGGCCGAAGGTCCGGGCCGAGGCGAGCCTCCCCATGAACCAGCTCTGGTTGAGGACGACCCCGAGGCCGTGTGCCGAGGTCCGGTTGGGTCGCTCAGGGTCGATGGCGGGTTTGCCGGCGTTGTGGTTGCTGAGCATCCGACGCACGGTCGCCGCGGTCAGGATCCGCTTGCCCTGGTAGGTGCCCTCGTTGAGGAGCAGCTGACCGATGGCCGCGAGATCGGCAGCGGAGGCGAAGATGCCCGCGTGGCCAGCGATGCCGCCGAGGTGGTTGGCGACGTCGTCGTGGACGACGCCACGGAGCAGCCCTCGCGACGAGCGGGCGTCGGTGGCGACCAGCCGGCTGGCCTTCGCGGCGGCCGACAGCCAGCTGTTCGGGTTGAAGCCGGTGTCGCGCAGGCCGAGCGGGCTGGTGAGGTTGGTCCGGAGCGCCTGGTCCAGCCGCTGGCCGGTGACCTTCTCGACGATCTTGCCGGCGACCATGAGCCCGACGCTGGAATAGCGGAACGTGTTGCCGGGCACGACGCCGGAGACCAGCGGCGTGCTGAGTACGGCGTTCCACCGGGCCGTGTTGTCGGGCAGGCCGGTGACCTTGGCGCCGACGGGGAGGCCGCTGGTGTGGGTGAGCAGCATCTCGACAGTGATCTGCTCCTTGCCCGTGCCGGTGAAGCCCGGCAGGTAGTCACGCACCGGAGCGCCGAGGTCGACCTTCCCCTTGTCGACCTGCTGCAGCAGCAGGATGGCCGTGTACACCTTGGTGACCGAGGCGAGGTCGAAAATGGAGTCGGGGCGCATCGCGACGCGCTGGCTCGCCGTCAGCAACTTCGGGCCCGCGCCGTAGCGCAGCGCCTCGCCGACCGCGGTGTGCACAGTCATCTTTCCGTCCACCCGGACGAGAGCGACCGCACCGGGGAAACCCTTGTGCTGGAACGTCTGCGGTGTGGCGGGCAGGTGTCGCCGAAGCAGCGCGGTCACGTCCTGCGCGTAGCGGGCCTGACGGGTTGGTGGGTTGCCGCCGACCGGTGCGTCAGGTGCGCTGGGCGGCGACTCGAGGACTCCCGCCGGACCAAATCCGACTCGGGTGCCGCTGGCGCCCGTCCCGGTCGCCGCGACGCCAGGGCCGGCCGAACCGGGGTTGGGCGCACCGTTGTCGCCGCAACCGGTGAGGGTGGAGGTCGCGGCGGCCAGGCCGGCCCCGAGTAGAGTGCGACGCGCAATGGGCATGCCGGAGATCGTGACAGTGGGCTCTCGGGCGCGCCAGCTGACCCGTCCGAACGTCGACACTTCCCGGCTCATCAGTCAACAGGCGGTCATCTGGCGGACACAGCCGGTTGCTGTTCGGGCGGCTGTGCGACGATCGGCGGGCATCACGTCGAACGACCGTCCACCGGCCTGCCCCGCGCACGGACGCGGGCAGTGACCGGGGAGGGCACACACCTCGTTACCCCCTTGGAGAGCACGATGTCCCTCTCCCCATCCCGGGTCTTCGCTGAGCTGAACGCGGCTCGACCCCCTGACCAGCCGGCACCGACGATGGGAAGGGCCGTCGTGATCGGCGGCAGCGTCGCCGGTCTGCTCGCCGCCCGGGTGCTGTCCGACCACGCCGACACCGTCGTCATCATCGACCGGGACGACCCGCAGGTGACCGGCGCGCGTCCCGGCGTACCCCAGGGGACGCAGCTGCACGCGCTGCTGCCCGGCGGCCTCTTCCAGCTGGAGCGGCTGTTTCCCGGTTTCCGCGACGAGGCACTGGCACGCGGCGCGATCGAGGCACCGCCCACGGCCCGACGCAACTACCTCGACGGGCGGCTGAAGGTCGTCGTCCCCGACGACGCCGACAGCCTGGCGGGCAGTCGGCCGCTGCTGGAGGGCCTGATCCGCCAGCAGGTGCTCCGACTGCCCAACGTCAAGACGATCACCGCCCGCGCGACCGGCCTCACGTTCGACGACGACGCGGTCACCGGGGTCCGGTGCGAGGTCGCCAAGGTGCCCGGTGTCGAGCGCGGCGACCTCGTGGTGGACGCCATGGGGCGGTCCAGCAAACTGTCCGACTGGCTGGAGCGGGCCGACTGGCAGCGACCGGTCACCCGGCGGATGACGGTGCACCTCAACTACGCGACAGCCCTGTTCCGTCGTCCGGAGCCCACCCCGGCCTCCACCGTCGTGCTGGCCCTGAACACGCCGGGAACGGGCCTGGACGTGGCCGGGGCGGCGTTCTTCGCCATCGAGGACGGCCGGTGGATGGCCATGATGGCCGGTTACGGCGACAACCGTCCGGGCCGCACCGCGCAGGACTTCGTCCGCCGCCTGCGGGAGCAGTTCCCACCGGAGTTCGGCGACGTCGCCGACCAGGAGATGATCGGCGACGTCCAGACCTACCACCACGCCGACAGCCGGCGACGGGACTTCCACGCGCTCAAGCGGTTCCCGGCCGGCCTGATCAGCGTCGGCGACGCGGTCGCGTCGTTCAACCCGGTGTACGGGCAGGGCATGACGGCGGCGGCCCTGCACGCGGCGTGCCTGTCGACGTACCTCCGGTCCCACCCGGACCTGCGGGCGCCCGCGCGCCACTACCTCGCGCTCCAGAAGGTCGTGGTCGACGCCGCCTGGTCACTGTCGACCTCGGCGGACCTGGCGTTGCCCCACGTCGACGGGCCCTACCCGCGCGGCCACCGGCTCGCCAGCTGGGCCAGCAGGCAGGTCATCGCCGCGACAGTCACCGACGTGCCGACCGCGCGACGGTTCAACGACGTCGTCTCCATGCGCGAGCACCCCAGCTCACTGGCCCGCCCGAGCGTGCTGCTGGGCGCACTGCGGGCCAACCGTCGCGCCCGCTGAACGGTGCCCGGCGGCCTCGTCGAGAGGCCGCTGAACGATGCCCGGCGGCCTCGTCGAGAGGCCGCCGGGACAGCCCTAGCGGGGCAGTTTGCGGAGGATGTCGACCACGAAGCGGTGGTCGTCCAGCTGCGGCAGCCCGGAGACACCGACCCAGCCCACCACACCGGTGCCGCGCACCCGCAGCGGCACCGCGCCCCCGGCAGCCGCGTACCGCGAGGCCGGCAGGCCGAACCGCTCGGCCAGCGTCACCTGCTTGTCCTGGCACAGCCGGGCCATGTAGAGCGAGGAGTGCTCGAACCGCATCACCACCCGCCCCTTGCGGCGCAGCCACGCGTCGTTGTCCGCCGTCGACCCCGGCAGACCACAGTGGAACAGCTGCCGCCCGGCCCGCCACACGCCCACCGAGACCGGCAGCCGCTGCTCGGTGGCGGCGGTGACGGCGAGCATCCCCAGCTCGTACGCGTCGGTCTCGGACAGGCCCGCGAGCTCCAGCTCGCTCTCCTCGCGCAGCAGCTCGTCAAGCGTCGGCCACGACGCACTGTCAGCTGACATGTCTCTTCTCCTCATGGTGCAGAGGCGATCATCGGTCGATCACCAGGCGCAGGGCGCGTAGTCCTTCAGGAAACAGCCGTACAGGTCCTCGCCCTGCTCGCCGCGGACGATCGGGTCGTACACCCGGGCCGCGCCGTCGACCAGGTCCAGCGGGGCGTGGAAGCCCTCGTCGGCCAGCCGCATCTTCGTCGGGTGCGGGCGTTCGTCGGTGATCCAGCCGGTGTCGACGCTGGTCATCAGGATGCCGTCGGTCAGCATCTCCTCGGCGCTGGTGCGGGTCAGCATGTTCAGCGCCGCCTTGGCCATGTTGGTGTGCGGGTGCCCCGGCCCCTTGTAACCGCGGCCGAACTGGCCCTCCATGGCCGACACGTTCACCACGTACTTGCGGCGGGCCGGCGCGGCGGCCATCGCCGGGCGCAGCCGGCTGACCAGCACGAACGGTGCGGTGACGTTGCACAGCTGCACTTCCAGCAGCTCGACCGGGTCCACCTCCTGCACCCGCTGGACCCAGCTGTTGACCGAGTCGAGGTCGGGCACGAGCCCGCCGGCGTCGATGGCCGTGGACGCCGCGATCCGGTCCGGTGAGGCCGAGCCGCTGGTCAGTGCCAGCGCGGTGAGCGCGTGCGGGGTGAGCGCCGTCGACTGTGGCCCGGCGGTCAGGCTGCCCACCGGGCCGCCCGGGCCGTCCGGCTTGGCGAACGTGATCAGCTCCGGCAGCGGACCGTCCGGCAGGGCCGCCGCCTCCGCGGCGATCAGCTGCGCGTACGCCCCGGGGGACCGGCGGACGGTCTGCGCCGCGTTGTTGATCAGGATGTCGAGGGGGCCCTGGCTGCTGACATCGTCGGCGAGGGCGATCACCTGGGCGGGGTCACGCAGGTCGATCCCGACGATGCGCAGCCGGTGCAGCCAGTCCCCGCTGTCGGGCATCGCGGTGAAGCGGCGGACCGCGTCGTGCGGGAACCGGGTCGTCACCGTCGTGTGCGCGCCGTCGCGCAGCAGCCGCAGCGCGATGTACATGCCGATCTTGGCGCGTCCGCCGGTGAGCAGCGCGCGCCGGCCGGTCAGGTCGGTACGGGCGTCGCGGCGCTCCCGGTTGAGCGCGGCGCAGGACGGGCACAGCTGGTGGTAGAACGCGTCCACCTGGCGGTAGCGCTGTTTGCAGACGTAGCAGCCTCGCGGGTTGTGCAGGAAGCCCGCCGTCTCGCCCGCCACCGAGGACGCCAACGGAATGCCCTGCGTCTCGTCGTCGATCCGCCCCGGAGCGCCGGTGGCGGTGGCCTCCGTCACCGCCCGGTCGGCGGCGAGGATGGCGTCGCGCCGCTCCTCCCGCCGCCGCTGCTTGATCACCTTGTAGAGCCGGGCGGTGGCCCGCTGCACCCGCACCACGTCGGGATGGTCGGAGGGAAGTGCCTCCAACTCGTCGAAGACGCTGAGGCAGGCCTCCAGCCGGCTCCGGTCAATACCGTTCTGACCGTTTTCGGTAATGTTGTCCACCGTCATGCGTCGTTGTCTCGTCCCGTATCCCGTGCCGGCTCCAGCCGGCCCGCCCCAAGTCCGACCCGAAACGGTACGCGCCCCACGGCCTCCGACGCACCTCGCGCCTGCCCGGCCGGTGCGCGGCGCGGTCAGCTGACGTCGGCCTGGCCGAGACGCCAGTAGCCCATGAAGGCCACCGCCCGCCGGTCCAGCCCCCGATCGGCGACCAGGTGCCGGCGCAGGGTACGGATGACGCCGGCCTCCCCGGCCAGCCACGCGTACAGCGGCACCGGCGGCACCTCCTCCGGCACCTCCCACAGGATCTCCGTGTCCACGTCCACGTCCGGCACGGGCTGGGCGGCCCTCGACGCGTCGCTGGCCAGCAGCTCCCCGGCCGCGGCGACGACGGCGGGCACCAGCCGGCTGCCGTACCCGTCGGTGCCCCGGGGCAGCCAGCGGACCTCCACGCCGGGCGGCGCGACCAGCGGCAACACGTCGGCCGCGGCCGGCACCTCCAGCACGACAGTGCCGCGCGCGTCCACCGGGAGCCGGGCGCAGATGCCGCTGATCGCCGGCACGGCGGTCTCGTCCCCGGCCAACAGCAGGGTGCTGCCGGCCGACTGCCGGAACTCGACCCCGCCGTGGTTGCCGTCGTAGCCGGCGTCCGGCCCGACGAGTGCGATCTCGTCGCCGACGGTGGCCCGCCGAGCCCAGCGCGTCGCCGGGCCACCGTCGCCGTGCAGCACCAGGTCGACGTCGACCTCGGCCAGGTGTGGTCGGACCGCCCGCACCGTGTAGGTACGGATCGGGTTGCGCAGGTGCTCCGGCAGGGCCCGCCACTGCGCGTACCAGTCCGCGCCGTGGGGCAGGGTCGCTCCGCGCTGACCGGCCAGTGGCAGCGCCAACTTGATCCGCTGGTCATAGCCGTTGTCGGCGAAACGGTCCAGGTCCGCCCCGGTGAAGGTCACCCGGGTGAAGGACGGGCTGAGTCGGCGTACCGCGCGGACGGTGACGGTGAACACGCGCCACGGGGCGATGGGCAGGGTCTCGGTCATGGTGCCTCTCTCGACTCGGGTGGGCGTGCTACCGGGTGCTCGCCACGGCGCGGGAGCGCCACAGCAGCCAGATGAAGTACGGGGTGCCGATCATGGCGGTGACCAGGCCGGCGGGGATCTGGGCCGGAGCGATGACCGTCCGGCCGAGGGTGTCGGCGATGCTGACCAGCGCCGCGCCGAGCAGGGCGGCCACCGGGAGCACCCGGGAGTGTCGGCCGCCGACGAGCGCCCGCGCGGCGTGCGGGGCGACCAGGCCGACGAAGCCGATGACCCCGACGGCCGAGACGGCGGTGGAGGTGAGCAGCGCCGCCGCGCCGAGCGCGATCAACCGGGTGCGTTCCAGGCGTACGCCCAGCACCCGGGGGGTGTCGTCGTCCAGCGCCATCAGGTCGAGTTCCCGCCGGGCGGCGACCACGGCCGGGGTGAACACCAGCAGGGCGATCAGCACCGGCAGCACCTGGGCGGGCATCCGGCCGTAGGTGGAGCCGGACAGCCAGGTCAACGCCTTCCCGGTGTTCCACGGGTCGAAGGCGACGACCAGGTAGGTGATGACCGCCAGGCCGCCCTGCCAGGCGCCGAAGCCGATCAGCACCAGCCGGTCGGAGCTCAGCCCGCCGCGCCAGGCCAGGCCGTAGACCAGCGCGAACGCCACCATCGCGCCGAGCCCGGCGACGCCGGAGACGGCCCACACGCCGGCCAACGGCACGAAGGTGAGCAGCCCGACCGCCCCGAGACCGGCCCCGGCGGTGATGCCGAGGATGCCCGGTTCGGCCAGCGGGTTGCGGCAGACCGCCTGCACCGTGGTGCCGGCGACCGCGAGCGCCGCGCCGGCCAGGACCGCTGCGGCGACGCGCGGCCACCGCTGGTCCAGCACGAAGGTGTACGCCGGCCCGGTGCTGCCGTTGACCCAGTTGAGCACGTCGCCGAGCAGCACCCAGGTGTCCCCGGCGAGCATGCCGACGGTGACGGCGGCGACGGTCAGGACGGCGGTGACGGCGACGACGCCGCGGTGGAAGGCGGCGGAGCGGACCGCCGCGTGCCCACCGGGCGGACGACGGGTGGGACCCGCGTCGCGGTGCCGGCGGGCCAGCCAGATGAGGATCGCCGCGCCGAGCACCGTGGTGACCACGCCGGTGGGGATGTCGACACCGGCCTGCCCGCCCAGCACGGCCCGCAGCAGCACGTCGGAGCCGAGCACGATGATGACCCCGGCGATGCCGGACAGCGGCAGCAGGACGCGGTGCCGGTGTACCCCCGGCACCACCGGCGCGAGCAGCCGGACGATCACCGGGGCGCACAGGCCGACGAAGCCGACCGGGCCGGTGAGGGTGACGGCCGCGGCGGAGAGCAGCACAGCGAGGACCAGCACGGTGACCCGGGTGCGCCGCACGTCGAGGCCGAGCACTGTGGCGGTGTCGTCGCCGAGGGCGAGGATGTCGAGGCGGTGCCCGAGCAGCACGAGCACGACGACGGCGCCGACGATCACCGGGGCGAGTTGGGTCAGCGAGGTCAGGTCGCTCTGCACCAGCGAGCCGTTGCCCCAGGCGAACAGCCCGATGGTGGCCTGCTCGAACAGGAGCAGCAGCAGTGTCGTCACCGACCCGAGCGCCAGCGCGGTCGCCGAGCCGGCGAGGATCAGTCGGGTGGTGCCGGCCTGCCCACCGGAGGACATCGCCATCACCAGACCGGCGGCGGCCAGCCCGCCGCAGAAGGCGAGACCACCGGCGGGCAGCGCGGGCAGCGAGACGCCGAACGCGGCGAACGAGACGATCGCCAGGTGGGCGCCCGCGTTGACAGCGAGGGTGTCGGGGGAGGCCAGCGGGTTGCGGGCGATCGACTGCAACGCCGCCCCGGCGAAACCGAGCGCCACCCCGATGGCCAGCCCGGCGAGCAGCCGGGGCAACCGGGAGGCGACCAGGACGCGGGCCGCCTCGTCGTCGGCGCCGGTGGCGAGCCGCAGCAGGTCGAGGGCGCCGACGTTCGAGGTGCCCTGGGTGAGGTGCACCGCGGCGACCACGAGCAGCAGCAGGACCGCGGCGACGAAGACACCGGCGACGCGGGGCACGGCCGGGCGGCCGCCCGGAGCCGGCCGGGTGGCCGGCTCCGGACGTGGGGGCGCGTTCAGCACGCTCACACCGCGTACGTCTTGACGAGTTCGTCGATGTACTGCTTGCCGGAGAGCGGACCGCCGAAGGTCCAGATGCCGTTGGGCATCTTGTGCAGGTTGCCCTGCTTGACGAAGGGCAGCGACGTCCAGATGGCGTTGCCGGCGAGCCCGTCGGCGAACACGTCCTCGCCGTCGGAGGCGTTGTAGAACAGGTGCGTGTTCGGGTCCTTGAGGACGGTCATGCCCTCGACGTCGGTCTGGCCCAGGCCCCACACCTCGTCGGTCTTGCCGGTCCAGGCGTTGGTGAGGCCGAGCTGGATGCCGATCTGGGAGACCAGCGCGCCCTCGCCGAACATCCGGATGCTGACGGTGCTGCCCTCCTTCCAGCCGTCGGCGATGGCGAACGGACGGCCGGCGGCCCCCGCGTCGGCGATCTTCTTCTTGCCGTCGGCGATGGCCGTGTCGAAGTCGGCGAGCAGCTTCTGCGCCTCGGTGGTCTTGCCGACGGCCTTCGCGATCATGTTGAGGTCGCTGCGCATCCGGCCGAGGTTGTCGGTGGCGTCACTGCCCTTGGCGACCAGGACGGGCACGAACTTCTCCAGCTGACTGACGATGGTGCCGCCCCGGTCGTCCTCCATTACGACGAGGTCGGGCTGGAGGGCGACGATCGAGTCGACGCTGGGTTCGCCGCGGACGCCGACGTCCTTGACGTTCGGGTCGAGCTTCGCGGAGGTGACCCAGGTGCCGTAGCCCTTGGGGTCGGCGACGCCGACGGGCATGACGCCCAGGCTGACCAGCAGTTCGACCTCGCCCCACTCCAGGCCGACGACCTTCGTCGCCGGCGCCTTGAGGGTGATCTCCTTACCCCGGCTGTCGGTGACGGTGACCGGGCCACCGGACGCCGGAGCGGAGGCCTCGGGGTCGGCGGCGTTCTCGGTGGTGCCGCAGGCGCCGAGTGTCAGCGCGGCCACGACGGCGATGAGGGCGGTGAAACGGGTACGGGTCATGACGGTCTTTCTCTGCTGGGGATGAGGGGTGTTCAGACCAGGGCGCGGATCTGGTGCCGCCCGACGGGGCGGGTGGTGACCAGTCCGCTGACCGGATCGGTGGTCACCTCTATGCGGATGCCGTAGGTCTCGGTGAGGGCGTCCTCGGTGAACACGGTGGCCGGGGTGCCGGTGGCGCGGACCCGGCCCTGGTGCAACAGGACCACCTCGTCCGCCACCGCGGCGGCCTGGTTGAGGTCGTGCAGCACGACGCCGACGGCGACGCCGTGATCGTCCGCGAGGTCACGGACCAGGTCGAGGATCTCCACCTGGTAGCGCAGGTCGAGGAACGTGGTGGGCTCGTCGAGGAGCAGAACCGGGGTGTCCTGGGCGAGGCAGGTGGCCAACCACACCCGCTGCAACTCGCCTCCGGACAGTTCGTCGACCGGGCGATCGGCCATCGTGGCGACGCCGGTGACGTCCATGGCGCGTGCGATGGCGGCGGGACCGTCCGGGTCCTCCGTGCGCCAGCGCCCCCGGTAGGGGTGGCGGCCGTAGCCGACGACGTCGCGGACGGTGACCCCGCTGGGCACCGGCCGGCTCTGGGCGAGCAGGGTGACCCGCCGGGCGAACTCCCGGGCGGCGAGACCGGCGGCGGTGACGCCGTCGGCGAGGTGCACCGTGCCGGCCTCGATCGGGTGCAGCCGGGCCAGGGCCCGCAGCAGGGTGGACTTGCCGCTGCCGTTGGGCCCCACGAGTGCGGTGACGGCGCCCTCGCGGAGGTCGATCACGGCACCGTGCACCACCGGCACACCGTGATAACCCAGTCGGAGGCCGACGCCGGACAGGCGGCGATCCCCGTTGGCCGACGCCAACTCGTTCTGCATGAGGTTAGGCTAACCTAACCAAACGATCGCCTGTCAAGCCGGTCGTGGGCGCGTGACCAGCCGGGCGCACCGGTGGTCACCGGGCCCGTGCGCCCGTGGGGGATGCTGGGTCCGTGCAGATCGCGACCCTCGGCCCCCTCGCCGTCGACGGCCAGCCCGTTCGGGGTGAACGGCTCGCGGCGGTGCTCCGCGCGCTCGTCGACGCGCGCGGGCGGGCGGTCTCCGTCACCCTGCTCGTGGACGCCGTCTGGGACGGCGCGCCACCCGACGACGCGACAGGTGCCGTCCAGGCGCTCGTGTCCCGGGTACGCCGCCTCGGCTTGCCAGTGGTCGCGGTGCCGGGCGGATACCGGTTGCCCGCCGAGGAGATCACCGTCGACGCGGTCGAGGCGCGCGCGCTCACCGACCAGGCGCGCACCGTGCTCCGGTGCGGTGACGTCCGGGCCGCCCGGGGCCTGGCCGATCAGGCCCGTGCCCTGTTCCCCGAGGTGCCGGAGTTGGTCGGCGTCGAGGACACCCGCCTGTTCGCCGACGTCGCCGCGCTGCGCGCCGAGGCGGCACTCGCCGGCGTGGGCCCGTTCGACGAGGCCGACCTGGGCCGGCTCGTCGCGCGTACGCCACCGGACGAGCCGTCCGCCGCCCTGCTCGTGCGGGTGCTGGCCGCCCAGGGGCGGGAGGCGGAGGCGCTGGAGCTGGTCGAGCGGCTGCGCGCCGACCTGGCCGACCGGTACGGCACCGACCCGTCACCGGTGATCACCGCCGTGCACCTGGCGTTGCTGCGCGGGGAACTCACCGCCCCGCCCGCCGCCACGCCACCCCGGCAACCGGCGCGGATCACGCTGCCCGCCGCGTGGCGTCGTCCGATGGCCGCCCTCGTCGGGCGGGAGGGGGACGTCGAGACCATCACGGGCGCCCTCACCGAGGCACCCGTCGTGACGATCGTGGCGACCGGAGGGGCGGGCAAGACCCGGCTCGCCGCCGAGGTGGCGAGGCGTACGGCGGCGGCCGGGCGGGCGGTACGCGTGATCGAACTCGCCGGCCTGCGCTCTCCGGACGAGGTGCTGCCCACTGTGCTCGCCGCGCTCGGTGGCGCGGACACCACGGCGACCGGCGGCAACCTGGGCCTGGAACGTCGGGTCCTCAACCCCGGGGAGCGGCTGCGCGCCGTCGCGCCGGACCTGGACGGGTTGCTGGTGCTGGACAACTGCGAGCATGTGCTCGACGCGGTGGCCGCCGTCGTCGCGGACCTGGTGGCCGCCGCCTCGCCGGAGGTCGCGGTGCTCGCGACGAGCCGCGCCCCACTGGGCCTGGTCGGCGAGTTGGTGCACCGGCTGACCGCGCTGCCGGACCCCGACGCGCTCGCGCTCGTCGAGTCGCGGGCACGGGCCGGCGGCGCCGTGCCCACCTGGGACACCGAACGGGCGCTCGTCCTGTGCCACCGGCTCGACAACCTGCCGTTGGCGCTCGAACTGGCCGCCGCGCGACTGCGGCACATGCCGATCGACGACGTGCTCGCCGGGCTGACCAACCGGTTCGCGTTGCTCGACGACGCCCTGCGGGGTCTACCCGAGCGGCACGCGAGCCTGTGGGCGCTGGTCGACTGGAGCCGGGAACTGCTCGCCGACGACGACCGCGACCTGCTCCAGCGGGTCGCTGTCATTCCCGCGCCGTTCACCGCCGACCTCGCCGCCGCCGTCGCCCAGGTCCCGGACGTCCGTCGCGGCCTGGCGACCCTTGTGGAGCAGTCCCTGTTGACCCTGGTCGAGGGGGACGGTCCGCCCCGCTACCGGATGCTCGAAACGGTCCGTGAGTACGGCGAGGCCCGGCTGGACGCGGCCGGTGACCGGGGCCGGGCCATGGCCGGCCTGGTCGGCTGGGCACGGGAACAGGCCGTCGCGCTCGCCGGCCGCTTCATCGGACCCGACCAGGTGGAGGCGTTGCACCGGTGCGCCGCCGAGCAGGACAACCTGGTCGCGGGCCTGCGCTGGGCGATGCGGGAGGACGACGAGCCCGCCTCGGTCGACGTCGCCACCGCGCTGTTCCACCTCTGGTCGGTGCGCGGCCTGCACCTTGAGGTCCTGGGCTGGGCGCGCGGACTGCTGCACATCGACGACCCGCGGCGGCGGCTGCGGTCGGCGATCCTGCGGGGTGCGGCCAGCGGTCGGCCACTGCCCAACGCCGACCGGCTGGCCTGGACATGCGTGGTGATCAGCGTGAACGCCGGTATCAGCGCCGACCTGCGGCCCGCCGTGCTCGCCCGCCGGGCCCTGCGGTTGGTCCAGGCCGAACGACCCGCCGAGGTGTCTTCCCGGTTGACCGCCCTCGCGGCGGCGCTGCCCGGCTTCGACACGTCCGACCTGGAGCAGAGCCTGAAGAACGCGACCGAGCTGGTCGCCCACCCGGACCCGTACGTGCAGGGGCTCGGGTTGTTCGCGCGCGCGGCGGTACGCGAGAACGGCGGCCAGCCGGAGGCGTCGATCAGTGACGCCGAGCAGGCGTACCACCGCTTCGAGGTGGTCGGCGACCACTGGGGCATGGCGATGGCGGCGGGCGCCGTCGGGCAGTTCCTGGTCCCGGGCGGAGACGCCCGGTCGGCCGAGTGGCTGACGCGCAGCGTGCACCACATGGAACTGGTCGGCGCCGCGCAGGACGCGCGGTCGATCCGGCTCCGGCTGGACGTGCAGCTCGCCCTCACCGGCGACGCGGAGGCGGAACGGCGACTGGGCGAGACCGCCACACCCGGCCAGGCCGAGCAGATGGACGCCGCGCAGGCGTTGCTCGGCCTGGCGCACCTCGCCTGGCAGCGCGGGCGCTACGACGAGGCGCTCAGCCACGTCGACGAGATGACCCGCATCCTCGCCGGCTGGGCCGGGCCGCAGCCACAGCCGCGGGCGATGCTCCGGGCGGCGGCGGCCGTCCTCTGCCTGCGGGTGGCCGAGGCGCGACCGGTGCCGGGTGACGACCCGGCCGTCCAGGCGACCGCGATGCTGTCGCTCACCCGTGACGACGCGCTGACCTCACGGGACCTGCCGGTGATCGGGGCGTGGGCGTCGGGCGGCGCGGAACTCGCGGCGTACCGGGGCGGCGTGGACACCGCCCGCGAACTGGCCGTACTCGCCAAGCGGATCGGCACCCACATCGAGATGTTCTTCCCCACCGGGAGCAGCGAACGGCTCAACGCCATCCTCGGGGACGAGGAGCAGCGCGAGCCGTTGCTGGCCGGGTGGCGCGAGCGGCCGCCCGCCGCGGCCATCAACCGGATCCGCGAACTGATGGACGACCTGCTCGCCTGACTCAGATCTTCCTGCGGTACGCCCGCAGCGCCAGCGGCATGAACAGCGCCACGAAGCCGGCGCACCAGGCGAGCGTCCACCACACGTGTGAGCCGAGCGGGGTGCCGAGGAACAGCCCGCGTACCGACGCCACCAGGTGGGTCATCGGGTTGACGTCCACGAACGTCCGCATCCAGCCCGGCAGGGTGTCCGCGTCGACGAACACGTTCGACGCGAAGCTCAGCGGCATGATCAGCGCGAACATCAGACCCTGGACGGCGCCCGGCGTGCGCACCTTCATCGACACCAGCACCGGCAACCAGCTCAGGCAGAGCGCGAACAGCACCGCGAGCAGACACCCGGCGACCGCCCGGAACGGGTCGGTCTCGATCCGGAAACCCATCACGTAGCCGATCGCGAGGGTCGACACGGTGACGATGACGTACCTGACGACGTCGCCGAGGACCGCGCCGACAAGTGGCGCGGAGCGGGGGATGGGCAACGACCGGAACCGGTCGAAGATGCCCTTGGCGATGTCGGTGTTGAGGTTGACGCCGATCGCGATGGCGCCGGTGGCGATGGTCTGCGCCAGGATGCCGGGCAGCAGGAACTGCAGGTAGTCGTGGGTCGAGCCGGCGACCGCGCCGCCGAAGATGTACACGAAGATGACGAGGAACAGCACCGGCTGCAACGTGACGTCGATGAGCGCCTCGGGCGTACGCCAGGTCTTGATGAGGCTGCGTTTCGCGAGCGCCAACGAGTGCCGGACCAGCCGCAACGGCCGCGGGTTCGCAGCCGTCGTCGACAGCCCGCGGCGGGTCGTGGGCGCGGTGTCGGTGAGGGTGCTCATGCCGCGACCTCCGTGGGGCGGGTGGTGTCGTCGTCGGACGCCGTACGCCCGGTGAGGGTGAAGAACACCTCGTCGAGGCTCGGCAGGTGCAGGGAGAGTTCGGTGACGGCGATGCCGGCGGTGGCGAACCGCGCGACGCTCTCGGTCAGGGCCGCGTCGTCGCTGACCGGCACCGCGAGCACGCCCTTGCGGATCTCGTCGGCCTGCGCGCCGGAACCGACCCGGGTCAGGATCTCCGCGGTACGGGGCAGGTGCGCCGGGTCGGACGGGCGGACCTCCAGGGTCTGCCCGCCGACCACCCGCTTGAGCCCTTCCGGGGTGTCGTGCGCGATGACCCGGCCGTGGTCGATCACCGTGATCGCGTCGGCGAGCGCGTCGGCCTCCTCCAGGTACTGGGTGGTGAGCAGCACCGTCGAGCCGTTGTTGACAAGCGACCGGACCACGTCCCACATGTCCTCGCGCTTGGCCGGGTCGAGCCCGGTCGTCGGCTCGTCCAGGAAGATCACGTCGGGGGAGCCGACCAGGCTGGCGGCCAGGTCCAGCCGCCGCCGCATGCCGCCGGAGTAGGTCTTCGCCGGCCGGTTCGCGGCGTCGGTCAGGTCGAACCAGCCGAGCAGTTCGGCGGCCCGTCGCCGGGCACCCGAGCGGCCCAGCTCCAGCAGGGTGCCGAACAGCTCCAGGTTCTGCCGGCCGGTCAGGTCCTCGTCGACCGAGGCGTACTGGCCGGTGAGGCCGATGCTCTGCCGAACCCGCTCGGCGTCCCGGACCACGTCGAAACCGCTGATCCGGGCGGTTCCGCCGTCCGGGGTGAGCAGGGTGGAGAGGATGCGCACGGCGGTGGTCTTGCCGGCGCCGTTGGGGCCGAGCACCCCGAGCACCGTCCCGCGGGGTACGGCGAGGTCCACGCCCTGAAGCGCCCTCGTCTTCCCGAATGTCTTCACGAGGCCCTCGGCCTCGATCACCAGGTCAGCTGTCATGCGCGGAGTCTGCGCGGGCCGGCTGACACCGCCCTGACACGTCACCGACACGGGCTGACACGGGCGCGGCGGGTGAGGGCGGCCGGGGCGTGCACCGCCACGCCGACGGTCGGCGGCACGATATGCTGACCACGGCAGAGCGCCTGCCAGCGCCCGATGTGGTGGCCCACGCCCAACCGCATGCCCGGGGCCAAGAGTCTCCGACTCCGCGCCGATCTGTCGACTCCCGGCGTGCCGGTCGCGCCGCCTGTTCGGTGGAGTGCGTGGGGCTGCACCGGAGGCGTCATGTCTGATTCCACCCCCCGACGGACCCCGGCCCCGGGACGCGCCCGCAAGCGCGCCATCCGCGAACATGCCGCCCGGGCCGGCGTCGCCTACTCGGAGGCCGCCCGGCAACTGGAGTCGGTCGGCCTCCGGCCCGGCGAAACCCTTTCCAGGTACGGGCGGACGATCTATCCGATCGGGTTCGACCCGCATCGCCAACTGCTCGTCGAACGTCGTGAGCGGCGGTCGTTCGCGGAACGGGTGTCGGACAGCAGGCGGGCCGCGATCCTGCCACACGGCCGCGCGCGGCACCTCGTCGAGCGGTTCCCGCCCAGCCGTGGGCGTACGGGCAGCGGAGTCGGCTCGCTCTATCACGGCGAGGGCCGCGAGGAACTGCTCGCGATGCTGTACATCGTGGTCGTGGCGGAGTCGCCAGGGTTGCTGCCCGAGGTGGGGGACCTCGCCTGGATCGCGGAACTCGCCGAGGACACCGCGCTCGACACGGCCTGCGCCGACATCGACCGCGAGGCCCGCCGCCTGCTCGACCAGGAGCCCACGGCCCTCTGGTCGCGCATCCAGAGGGCGCTGGCCACCGCCGAACGGAGCGTGGACGGGCAGGTCCGCCAGGAGGCGATCCGGCAGACCGCGCTGTTGGGCACGATGATGACGCCGCGTCTGGGACACGCGGGCGAGCCGTACGTTGGGGGGCTGCCGGTCGCCGGTGCCCGGCAGATCCTCGACGCGCTGCTCATCGTCGCCGACGACGGACACGCGCCGGGCACCCGGGTACGCCTGCTTCCGCCGCCACACCACGGGGAGTCGGCCACGATCATCGGTGCCCGGTGGGGTCGGTCAGGTCCGCCGGTGGGTTATCTCGTGTGGCTAGACGGGGCGACGGCGTCGCTGTCGGCCGGCCCCGACGACCTGATTGTCCTGGCCGACCAGGAGACCATCCCCCGCTGAGCGGGCCCCGGCCCTCTGACTGCCCCCGGGCGCGGGCCGGCCGGGCTCCCTCGCGGGGAGCCCGGCCGGTGCGGTCGGCGGCGTCGGCGGGCTGTCCGGCCGGCAGTTGGGGGGTGCTGCGGCGGGAGAGGTACGGACGGCGCGACCGCGCTCCGCGCGGTGGGTCACCTGCTCAGCTCGGCAGGCGGCCCCGCGTGGAGACGAAGTGGTACGACATGACGGCGAACCCGGGGTCGCGCAGCAGCCGCCGGAACGCGTTCAGTTGCTGGGGCGACAGCCCGGCGGCCAGCAGGTCCGGTTCCAACTGGCGGGAGTTGGTCTCGTACAGCGACGTTCCGGTCGACCCGCCGGCCCAGCTCTGCGAGTGGGTGATGGTGTCCAGGTCGGTCAGACCGGCGAGGGCCATCTCGGTGTGCACGTCCTGCGCCCAACCCAGGTCGGCGCCGTGGTCCTCCAGGACACCCATCATGGCGTCCATCACCTGTGCGAAGAGCTTCGCGGCGTCGTCGGTCGGAGCGGTGAGCACCCGCTGCGGCGCGGTGCAGTCGAACTCCTCGACCACCAGCCAACCGCCCGGCGCCAGCGCGCCGGTGAGGGTGCGCAGGACCCGGCGGCGGTCGGGGAGGTGCAGCAGCACCAGCCGGGCGTGGATCAGGTCGAACGCGTCACCGGGTGGCGGTTCGGTGCGCACGTCGTGCCGGCGTACCCGCAGGTTGCCCTCGGCCACCAGGTGGGTGGGGTCGATGTCGGTGGCCAGCACGTGGCCGTCGTCGCCGACCGCGCGGGCGATCCGCCGGGCCATCGAGCCGCCGCCCGCCCCGACCTCCCAGCAGCTCGCGCCCTGTCGCAGCACCGGGCCGGCCAGCCGGCGTGTGGTGATCGGATCCAGGAAGGACTCCAGCGCGTGCATCTGCGCGACGGCGTCCGGTGCGCCGTTGTCGAACGTGTACGTGTCATCGCTGGTAGCGGTTGTCATCAGTGTCCACCTCTCCGAGAAGGGTCGGGTTGACTACGGGGTGTCGGCCCACAGCCGAGGGGTCGGTCGGTTGGATGGGGGCGGCGCGACGGCGGCGATGCTCACCATCGCCGCCAGCGGGGCCGGATCGCGGCGGGCCTCCACTGTCGGCCGGTCGTAGACCATCCGGCCGTACTCCAGCACCGCCACCCGGTCGGCGATCTCGATGGCGTGCTGGAGTTGCTGCTCCACCAGCAGCACGGTCAGGCCGTCGGCGGCGAGATTGTTGACCAGCTCGCGGACCCGCGACGCCAGGTCGGGCGAGAGGCCCTCGCACGGTTCGTCGAGCAGCAGCACCCGGGGCTGGCCGAGCAGCGCACGGGCGATCGCCAGCATCTGCTGCTCACCGCCGGAGAGTTCGCAGCCCCGGTGTCGCAGCCGCACCGCCAGCCTCGGCAGCAGTTCCAGGGTCCGGGCGACCGTCCAGCCCTCGCCGCCGGAGGTGCGGGCCCGCCACGGCGCGGCCGCCAGGTGCAGGTGCTCGGCCACTGTCAACCGGGAGAAGACCCGCCGGCCCTGCGGCACCAGACCGACGCCGGACTGGGCGATGCGGTGCGGTTGCCGGCCGGCGACGTGCACCCCGCCGACCTCGATGCGACCGCTGGACGGGCGGACCAGCCCGGCGATGGTGTGCACGAGCGTGCTCTTGCCCGCCCCGTTGCGGCCCACCACGGCCTGGATGCTGCCCTGGCGCACCCGCAGGTTGACCTCGTCCAGGACGGTTCCCCCGCCGTAGCCGGCGCAGAGACGATCCACAGTGAGCATCACGCCACCCCGTCCGCGTAGGCCTGCCGCACCAGCGGCGAGGTACGGATCTCGTCAGGTGTGCCGGCGGCCAGGGTCCGACCGTCGCGCAGCACCGTGACCGTGTCGGAGAGGGCGTACACCAGGTCCAGTCGATGTTCGACGAGCAACACCGCGACGGCCCGGGGCAACGCCTGGAGCAGCTCGACCAGTCGGCCGACCTCGACGGCGGACAACCCGGCCGCCGGTTCGTCGAGGAGCAGCAGGCGGGGCCGACCGGCCAGGGCCATGGCGATCTCCAACTGGCGTCGTTGCCCGTGCGCGAGGTGCCCGGCGGGCACCGCCGCGACGGCGGTGAGCCCCATCTGCTCCAGCAGCGGACCGGCGAGCTGCTGCGCGGCGCGCCGACGTCCGGCCGGCCACCACCGGCGGCGGGGGATGACCCGTGGCAGCGCGGCCACCACCACGTTCTCCGCCGCGGTCAGCGTCGCGAAGACCGCCGGTCGTTGGTGGATGCGGTTGATGCCCCGCCGCGCCCGGGCCGCCGGGCCGAGCCGACCGATGTCCCGCCCGGCGAACCGCACCGTGCCGCGCTGCGGCCGCGTGGAGCCACCGAGCACGTCGAGCAGGGTGCTCTTGCCGGCCCCGTTCGGGCCGATCAGCGCGTGCCGCTGACCGTCGTGGACGCACAGGTCCACGCCGTCGAGGGCGGCGAGTGAGCCGTACCGCACGCTCACCTCCTGGGCGTCGAGCAGGCCGGTCATCGGCGCAGCTCCCCGACGGTGGCCCGCTCCTGGGCGGTGGGCGGGTCCGGCTGCGGCGCAGCGGTCGGCGACAGCCGCGACCGGGCCCGGTTGACCCCGGTGGGCAGCAGGTAGACGGTCGTCACGAACAGTGCGCCCAGCACCAGTGGCGCGTGGCCGGGCAGCACCCCGAACAACCAGTCCCGGACGGCGATGACCAGCGCCGCGCCCACCAGGGCGCCGCCCACCGAGGCGGTGCCCCCGATGACCACACCGAGCAGCAGCAGCGCCGACGTGTCGAAGCCGAAATCGGCGGGGGAGATGTACTGCTGGGCGACGACCAGGACCGACCCGGCGGCTCCGGCGATCGCCCCGGCCGCGATGTGCGCGCCGGACAGGCGCACCGCCACCCGGTGACCGCTGGCGCGCAACCGCGCCTCGTCGTCGCGGCCGGCCCGCAGTACCAGCCCGGCGCGGGTACGCAGCAGCACCAGCACCGCGCCGACAAGCGTGGCCACGACGACCAGGGCGTACAGGTAGCGGCCCTGGTCGCTGGCGAGCGCCGGGAGCCCCCAGAACGGGCGGACCGCGGGGACACCGGCCAGCCCGTCCGTGCCACCGGTCACCGACCGCCAGCGTCCGAGGACGACGACCACGAGTTCGCCGATGGCCAGGGTGATCATCAGGACGATCACCCCTCGGGCGTGCACGACGAGCGGCACGGTGAGCGCGGCCAACAGCGCCCCGGCGCCCGCCGCGACGACGAGCTGCACCACGCCGACGTCGGAGACCCGGCTGCCGACCACGGCGCAGGCGTAGGCGCCCGCCGCGTACGGTGCGGTCTGCCCGAGGGTGGGCATGCCGGCGACGCCGGTGAGCAGCGCCACGCTCACCCCGACCAGGGCCAGCGCCAGCGTCCGGGCGAGCAGCGCCGAGGTGTAGTCGTCGACCACCCAGGGCGCGACGACCAGGCCCACCAGGACGAGCGCCGCGACGGCACCGCGTGCCCGTCGGATCACCTCTCCGCTCATGCCGTCCGCCACCTGACGGCCAGGCCGCGCGCCCGCGCCGCCAGCACCGCCGCCATGGCGGCGAACAGCAGGAACGGCGCGGCGGACGGCAGCAACGCCACGCCCAGCGTCTGGATCTCGCCGATCGCGAGCGCGGCCAGCAGGGTGCCGGCCATCGACCCGAGACCACCGAGGACGACGACCACCAGGGAGAGCAGCAGCACGGTGTCGGCGGTGTCCGTGCCGGGGCCGATGATGGGCGCGCCGAGGACCCCGGCCGCGCCGGCAAGCGCGCCGGCGGCGGCGAGCACACCGGCCCGGATCCGCGCCGGGCTCACGCCCAGACAGGCGACCATCTCCGGGTCGTCGACGGCCGCCCGGACCAGCATCCCGGCCCTGGTGCGTCGCACCACCAGGTAGAGCGCGGCGGCGAGCACCGCCGCGACGACGATGAACACCAACCGGTACGCGGCGTAGCGGTGACCGGCGACCATCACCGACCCCTCCAGCGCGGCGGGCACCTGGACCTGCGGGTCGTCGGGTCCGAAGCCGGCGACGAGCAGGCTGCCGCCGGCCAGCGCCACCCCGAACGTCAGCAGCGCCTGACCCAGGTGGTTGCCGGCGGCGACCGGTGTGAGCAGACCGGCCAGCACAACCCCCGCCGCGGCGGCGGCCAGCACCCCGACCGCCAACGCCACCGCCAGGCTCGCCCAACCACCGTCGAGCAGCGCCGCGGCGGTGTACCCGCCGATCGCGTAGAGCAGGCCGTGCGCCAGGTTGAGGATGTTGGCGACGCCGAAACAGAGGACCAGGCCCGACGCGGCGACGAAGACCAGCAGCCCGTAGGCGACTCCGTCCAACGCCGGGATCAGGTACGGGTCGATCCGGTCCGTGCCGACCGCCACCGCTGTCACCGGCCGACGGTCGCGAGGTCACCCACGACGGTGTTGGACAGCGCCCGGCCGTCCTGGCGGACCTGCCGCAGGTACCACTTCTGCACCGGGGAGTGCGTGGTGGTGGAGAACTGCCAGGTGCCGCGCGGGCTGGCGATCTGGCCGAGCTGGCCGATGGCCGTGTTGATGGCCTCGGGGGTCGGGTCGCTTCCGGCGGCGCCGATCGCCCGGTCCAGCACCGCCGCCGCGTCGTACGAGGCGAGCGCGTAGGTCGTCGGTGAACCGTCGTGCTTCGCCTTCCACGCCGCCACGAAGGCGCGGTTCTCCGCGTTGTCCAGGTCCGGCGAGTAGTTGAGCACCGAGTAGATGTCCCGGGCGGCGTCGCCCTGCGCGTTGAGCACCCCGCCCTCGGTGAGGAACCCGGCCGCGTACAACGGGATGTCCCTGATCTCGGACTGCGCGTACTGCTTGACGAAGTCGACGGCGGCGCTGCCGGCGTAGAAGGTGTAGACGGCCGCCGCGCCGGAGGCCTTGATGCGGGCGAAGTACGGGAGGAAGTTCGTGGTGGCCGGGAACGGCGTGAAGGTCGTCTTGCCGTCGGCGTTCGCGAGCTTCCCGCCGATCTTGCTGAACGCGTCGGTGAAACCGCGCAGCTCGTCCCAACCACCCTGGTAGTCCGGGCCGATCGCGTACACGGAGCCCTTCACGTTGTCGCGGACGTGCTGGGCGATCGCCGCCCCGGGCTCGTCGGACAGGTACGAGGTGTGCCAGATGCGGGAGACGTCCTTGAGTTCCGGCCGACCGTTGGAGCCGACCAGTGGCACCTTGGTCTCGTTGAGCACCGGGGTGACTCCGGCGACCGAGCCGCCGCCGACGATGCCGGTGAGCGCTGACACCCGGTCCTGCTTGAGCAGCTTCGTCGCCGCCGGGACGGCGCTCTGGGCGCCGTTGCCCTCGTCGGCGACGATGAGGTCGACCTGCCGGCCGCCCAACTTGCCGTCGTGGGTGTCCAGGTAGAGCTGGAAGCCGTCGCGGATCTCCGTACCGACGGCCTGGTACGTCCCGGACAGCGACGCGAGCAGGCCGATCTTTATCGAGCCGCCGGCGCTCGGGCCCGGCGCGTCGTCGCCGCAGGCCGTACCGGTGGTGAGCACGGCCGCGAGCAGCGCGGCGGTGAGGGCACGGCTGCGCCAAGGCGTGGTGAGAGGCATGTCTGAACTCCAGAGGAAGGGGAAGGGGGCTCCGGCGTGGGGGCGCCGGGGTGGTCAGCGGGTGCGGGCGAGCGCCGCCCGGGCAGCGGGGGTCAGCGCGTCCCCGATGCGGTTGGCCAGCTCGGTCATCTCGTAGGAGACCTTGCCCACGTCGCACTCGGGGGCGGCGAGCACCAGCAGCGAGGCGCCGTCGTTGAAGGCCATCGAGAACATGAACCCGCCCTCGAGCTGCGTGACGTTGGAGATCACCGCGCCGGCGTCGAAGAAGGCCGCCGCCCCGCGCAGCAGGCTGACCAGTCCGCTACCTGTGGCGGCCAACTGGTCGGCCCGGTCCGGTGGCAGGTCGCGGGTGGCGGCCACCATCAGGCCGTCGCTGGAAATGGCGATCGCGTGGCTGACCTCGGTCGCGCGCGCCGCGAAGTTGTCCAGCAGCCAGCCGAGATCCTGTTGGTCGCTCACGTGCTCTCCTGTCGCGTCATGGGTTGCCGCTGTTGATCGGGGTGCGCCGTCGGTTCGCCACGCCCCGCGCGTACGCGGCCATCGCTGTCGCCACCTGCGCCGGGTCGCGGTACTCGGACCGTTGCTGCTGCTGGGGCACTGTCACACCGCCGGGCACGAGGTGCCGTTGCGGCTGTCGTTTGGGCAGTCCGGAGTTGGTGGTGGTGGCGACCTCGGGGGTCTGCGCCTGGGCGGCGGTACGCCAGGCGTCGTCGGCGGGGCTGGACCACTGCCGGCCGTTCTGACCGTTCTGACCGTTCGGGACGTCGACGACGTCGCTCTGGAACCAGTGGTTGACCTGTTCGAAGATGAGGAGCTCCTCGGTGGGCGCGTCACCCCGGTCCGGGGGTGGGGGAGCCGACCGGAACACCGGCGCCGCCGGCAGGGTCCGCTCGGCCGCCGGGCGTCCGGCGGTGGGTTCGGGGCGCGGCTGGTACGGCGGCGGCGGGTTGGCCGTGCGCGCCGCTCGCCGCGACAGGCGGCCGGGTGCGAGCAGGTACTCCTCCGGTGGCAGGGACCGGATGATCGCCGCGGGCAGTGTCGCCTCGGCGAGGACGCCGCGTCGGGGGCCGCGTCGCAGTTGGACGGTGGCGCCCAGCCGGGCCGCGAGTTGACCCACCACGACCAGCCCCATCGCCCGGACGGCGGCGACGTCGATGGCCGGTGGGTGGGCCAGCAGCTCGTTGAGTTGCTGCATCCGCGGTGCGGACAGTCCCACGCCCTCGTCGCTGATCTGGACGATGACGCGGTCGCCCAGGCTCCGGCCGCTCACCCAGGTCTCACTGCCCGGCGGCGAGTACGCCGTGGCGTTGTCCATGAGTTCGGCGAGCAGGTGCACGACCTCGTCGACGGTCTTGGCGGCGACCGCGACGTCCCCGTCGATCATGCCGAGCCGGACCCGCGCGTAGTGCTCGATCTGGGACAGCGCCGCCTGGAGCACCTGTTGCAGCGGGACGTCGCGCTGGCGTACCCGGCCCACGCCGACTCCGCCGAGCACCAGCAGGCTGGCGTTGATCCGGCCCATCCGGGTCGCCAGGTTGTCCAGCGTGTACAGCTGGTCGAGCCGGTCGGGGTCGGTCTCGTCCCGCTCCACCAGGTCGACCTGGGCCAGGACGGCGTCGACCAGTCGCTGTTCGCGGCGGCTCAGGTGGATGAAGATGTCGGCGGTGTTGGCGCGCATGACGGCCTGTTCGGCGGCGGTCCGCACAGCCGCCTGGTGCACGGCGTTGAACGCCTGGCCCAGCTCGCCGATCTCGTCGTCGCTGGACGGTTCGAGGGCGGCACTGGACTGCTGGTGGGCCAGCTTCTGCGGGTCGACGGTGGCGCTGCCGGGCTGCTGGAGCTGGGCCACCACGGCGGGAAGCTGCTCGAACGCCACGGCGTTCGCCGCGTCCCGTAGGCGGCGTAGCCGTCGGGTGATCTGCCGGGCGACGGCCCAGGTCACCAACGCGGTCAGGATCAGGGCCAGGATGACGCCGGCCGCCTCGGCCACGGCCCGACGGCGCTGGTCGGCGTGCGCGGCCCGGACGTCGTCGCGGACCGCGTCGTCGACCCGGGCGCGCAGGTCGGCCAGGCGGGTGGCGCGCGTCTGGGTGGTGGACACCCAGTCGTCGGTCTCCAGTTTCAGCTGCGAACCCGGCTGTGCCCGGGACACCTCGTCCTGCATCCGTTGCAGGGCGAGCGCCTCCTTGCCGGTGCCGGCCTGTTCCCACCAGAGGCTCCACTCGGGTGGGGCCAGCGCCAGAAACGACAGGCTCGACTCGGTGTAGCTGGTGCGGGCCGCGGTGATGTCCTGCTGCATGGCCGGGGTCAGCTCACCGCCCGCGACGGCGCGCAGCACCGCCACCTGCTGCTGACCGATGGCCTCGGCCGTCTTCGACAGTGCTGCCGAGGCGCGGATCCCGTCGGCGAGTTGGGCGTCCACCACGCCGTGGGAGACGTTCTCCCGCAGGTTGATGAGGTCGGCGATGGCGATGCGGTAGCTGAAGGTCATCGCGGACACCGACGCGTGCGTGGCGGTGCGGACCTGGGTGCGCAGCGGGGCGAGGCCGTTCAGCGCCGCGTCGATGCGCCGCATCAGCTCGGGGTTGGCGTCGTTGTCGGCGGACAGCCGGCCTCGCTGCGCACGGTAGCGGGCGACGGCTTCGTCGGTGGCGGCCACCTCCGCGACGAAGGCGTCCTGCTGCTCCGGCCGGGCGTAGGTGAGCAGGTCGGCGGCGGCGATGCGTTCGCGTTGCAGCCGGTGGGCCAGGTCGCCGGCCTCGGCGCCGACCTGCGTCAGGAGTTGCAGGTCGCTGGCCCGGGCCGTCTGGCGGGCGCTCTCGGTCAGGGCGAGACCGGCGAAGCCGATCACCGCGATGAGCGGGGCTGCCACGATGAGGCGCATCCGACCGGCTATCTTCCAGCCGCGTCGGCGCGTCGGGTAGGGTCTGGCCGCGTGGGACCGGGTGCTCGACGCCAAGATTGACTCCCACGACTCGTCGATGACGGTCTATCCGCACGTTGCCGAATGCAAGTCCCATTCGGCCGGAAGCCGCGCTCGTAGACCAGACCTGGCCGTGGTACAAACTGCCCGTACCAGCATCTGTACCCAACGTCAGCGACCGGTGACGCCGCGCGGTCGCGGCGGATCCGCCGGGTCAGCGCTGGTTGTCGGGGGGCCCGACCGGTGGGTGCCGCCGCTGCGGGTCGTCCGGTTCGGGTTGGCCGTTGAGCACCTGGCCGATCAGTTCGCGCAACTCGTCGATCGCGTCCACCACGGCCTCCGGGTCCCGCGCGTCGCGCCGCCCACGCTGACGCGGCACCCGCCGATCCAGCCGGGCCGGCTCCGGCCCGCGCGGGCCCCGGCGACCGTCGGCCGCCAACTGCTCGGCCGCGACCTGCGGCCAGAGCGCGGCCAGTCGTCCGCCGGTGCCGAGCACGTCGTCGCAGCGCAGCGCGAACTCGTGGCTGCCGAACCGGCGGCCTGACTCGACCGCGGCGACGGTCTCCCGGCTGAACCGCACCAGATCCGCCAGGGCCCGTTGGGTCAGGCCCCGTTTGACGCGACAGTTGCGCAGCTCCCACCGGAACCGCTGACTGGCCGCGGAGTGAGCCGAGCTCGACGGGGACGTGTGCTCCATGCGCTCACCTTCGTGGAACGGACATTCAGCGACCGATGCGGGATCGAGACCGGCCAATGAGCTGGACATTCGCAGAGGGCAATTCTTAACCCAGGATGCGATGGGTGTGAAGACGTTCACCGGCATGGATCGTCGGGCAAAGCGCGAACGGCGCGGGCCGGGCCGGTGTCGGCACCGAGATGCGCCGGGCGGAGCGGACAACCCTCGCGCGTCCCACCCCTCGACCCGTCGGTAGGTCGACATCGCCGGCGCTCGCGGGCGCTCAGCCGGCGCGCACTTCGGCCGTCGCGCCACCGCGTGCCACCGGCTCGTCCGAGGACGCCGGGATATCGATTGTCGCGAGCAGTCCGCGGTGCGCACGAAACGCGACATTGGGTTTGTATGAACGATGTTGCTCCGGCGACAGTCGGAGGCCGGGAATGGTTTGGGCGAGCCGGCTGAGGGCGATGGCGGCCTCAAGTCGCGCCAATCCCGCGCCGATGCAGAAATGTGGACCGTGACCGAACGACAGATGGTTGCCCACATCGGGTCGGTGCGGGTCGAACCGGTCCGGGTCCTGGAATGCCGCGGGGTCCCGGTTCGCCGCGCCGATCAACAGCAGGCAGCGTGCCCCGGCGGGGATCGTCACCGCACCCACCGTGACATCACGGGTGGTCACCCGGAGCCAGCCGTCGATGGCCGGCGCGAACCGGAGCGTCTCGGCCACGAAGGCGGGGACGAGCCCTGGGTCCGCGGCGATCGCCGACCAGCGCAGGGGATCGGACAGGGCCTGGTCCAGAGCGTGGGCGAGCAACCCGGCGGTGGTCTCGTGCCCCGCGACCAGGAGGTTGAAGGCAAGGCTCGCCACCTCGGGCACCGTCAGGACGCTGTCGTCGTCGTCGCGGTAGGCCAGGGCCCGGCTGATGAAGTCGTCGCCCTGCTGTCCACTGTCCACCCGTCGGCGGACCAGCTCTTCGCAGTAGTGCCAGAACTCCAGCAGGCCCTGCGCCAGGCGTACCTGCTCGGCCGGGTCGGGCTGCCCCCAGACGAGGGCGATCTGGCCGTCCGCCCAGCTCCGGATCCGACCGATGTCGGCGTCGGGCACCCCGAGGATGTCCAGGACCACCAGCAGGGGAAGCTCGGTCGCGAAGTCCGGGATCAGGTCGACCTGCTCGCCCCGGCGGGCGGCGAGACGGGACACCAGCTGCTCGACCCTTCGCCGGACGATCGCCCCGTACTCGGCCTCGACCCGCTCGGCGGTGTTCGCGAAGGTCGCCCGCAGGGCCCGGCGGGTGCGTGGGTGCGTTGGTGGGTCGGCGGCGGCCGTCGTGGGTGGCGCGTCGATCTGCATGATCACGCTCAGTGCCGCTGGGCACACCTCGTAGACCGGGACGAGGGTGAGGGCATTGGCGAATGTCGCGGCGTCGGCGAGGGCCCGCCGGACGTGTGCGTGTCTGCTGATCAACCACAGGTCCAGATCTTCGGCGTAGTGCGCGCCGTCGGGATCGTCGAGAATGCGCCGCCACACGCCAGCCGGGTCGGTGAGATAGACCCTACTGAAGGGATTCAGACGCATGGAAAGCCTCCTGACGCACGCGGCGCGAAACCGGCAGCGCCCCCATTTGGCGATCCACTTCGGCGATGCCGATAATGGCGCTCATCTGCCTCTGGCCCTTTACGGTGCGCTGGCCAGGCGGACAAGTCAAGATTGGTTTTCGTCTATTTATTGCGCGGCCTGATTGCGTGTTGCAACAGCCGGGCGAACCTGGCGGGATGCAACTTGCGGCACGGCCCTTGCCCGGAAAAGCCGACCCGGTCGGACGGTGCAATCGACTCGCCGATTCCCCTCATGACCGGGGAAACGACCCCCGGGACGACGAGTGACGCCGCCGGGCCGATGACAACGGTGCGGGGGGTTCCAGCCCAGGCCGGAACCCCCCGCACGTCGGGTCGTGACGACCCGGTCAGGGTGCCCACGGAGCGGCGATGCTCCAGGTGCTGTCGGCGGTCCACAGCGTCGGCGTGTTGTACGCGTCGCCGCCGGTGCCGTTGCTGAGCCAGACCTCCGCGTTGTAGTGCCGCAGGTACTTACCTCGGAAGTTGTACGACTCCAGCGACACGCCGGTGCCGGTGAGCCCGGTGCGGGCGCACCAGGTGGCGTCGGCGCGCAGCAGCGCGGAGCCGTCGTCCGGCGAGTTGCGGACCCGGGAGTTCTGGTGGCGCAGGTACTGCCCGGGGAAGTTGACCGACTCGAACGAGTAGCAACCCGTGCCGGCCAGGCCGGGCCGGATGGTGTACGTGGCATCGGCCTTGAGCAGGCTGGGGCTCGCGGCGTCGACCACCTCGGTGTAGGCCAGGCCGTCCTGGTGGCGCAGGTAACGGTTGGTGAAGCCTGGCGTGGTCACCTGCAACGATCGGCGGGTGTTGGTCGGCAGGGCGACGGGCGCCGAACTACCGATGGTCTTCGAGGCGTTGACCAGTGCGGTGTTGGCGGCGCGCACCCGCGCCTGGTCCATCTTGATCACCCGCCGGTCGTAGGTGAGGAAACCGTTCAGCTCACCCTCCAGGTCGGTGATCTCGGTGTAGATGGAGGCGCTGAGCCCCTTGCCGACCATCAGGTTCTGGCTGCCCTGCACCAGCCCCACGTAACGGTCCGTGAGCGCTGTCGGGTTGGCCTGCCACTCGTAGGCGAAGAACTGACCGTTCGGGCTGTACTCGTGCCCCGGCGTGTGCAGGCCCAGGCCGCCGAACTCACCGAGCACCGCGATCCGGGTGCTCGACGGTACGGGGGAGTCCGGCCCGAGGTAGACGTGCCAGTCGTCGATGTCGCCGTTGCCGGGGTTGCCGAGGGACTGGCAGCAGTTGTGGCCGCTGTGCGGGTTGACCAGACGGGTCGGGTCCTGGTTCTTGATGTTCTGCGCGACCCGTCGGGTGTCGGCGAGGGACCGCTCACCCCAGCCCTCGTTGTACGGCGTGTACGCGATCACGGCTGGTGAGCTGCGGTGCTCGTCGACGATCTCGCGCGCCTCGGCCTCGAACTGCGCCTGCTGCGCGTCGGTGGGGTCGACGTCCTGTGCGGTCAGCGACGGAATGTCCTGCCAGACCAGCAGGCCGAGCCGGTCGGCGTGGTAGAACCAGCGCTGCGGTTCGACCTTGATGTGCTTGCGCACCATGTTGAAGCCCAGGTCCTTGTGCTTCTGCAGGTCGAAGGCGAGTGCGGCGTCGGTCGGCGCGGTGTAGAGCCCGTCTGGCCAGAAGCCCTGGTCGAGGGTGCCGACCTGGAACACGAACTGGCCGTTGAGCTTGGGGCGCAGCACCCCGTTGACGAGGCCGGTGGTGATCTCCCGCATGCCGAAGTAGTGCGTGGTCCGGGCCACCACGGCGCCGGCGGCGTTGCGCACCGTCACCCGGAGGTTGTAGAGGAACGGGTCGTCGGGTGACCAGCGCCGCGCGTTGGGCACGGGCACGTTGAATTCGGTGAAGCCGCCGGTGGCCGAGCCGACCACAGTGGCGCCGTTCAGTGCCTCGGCGAGCACGCTGTGGCCGCTCACGTCGCCCCGGGTGAAGACCCGGACCCGTACGGTGTTGGTGCTCAGGTTCGGGTAGAGGTCCACGCTGCTGATCGAGGCGGCGGGCACCGGCTCCATCCACACCGTCTGCCAGATGCCGGAGCTGGGGGTGTAGAAGATCCCGCCGGGCGTCTTGGTCTGCTTGCCGATGGCGGGCAGGCTGCCGTTCTGCCGGGTGTCGGTGGGGTCCCAGACCTTCACGACGATCTCGTTCGCCCCGGCGGTGAGCTGGGCGGTCACGTCGAAGGTGAAGGCGTCGTAGCCACCGGTGTGCGCACCGACCCGGACGCCGTTGACCCAGACGGTGCTCTGCCAGTCGACGGCGCCGAAGTGCAACAGGGTCCGCCGGCCCGACCAGTTGGCCGGGATGGTGACGGTGCGTCGGTAGAACAGGTAGTTGCGGTTGTCGTTGGCGGCCCGTTGGATGCCGGACAGCGCGCTCTCCACCGGGAACGGCACGTTGACCCGCTCGGGCAGGTTGGTGCCGAACTGCGGGGCGTCGTCGGTGGTCGACTGGCGTAGCTGCCACTCGCCGTTGAGGTTGAGCCAGTCCGGCCGCGTCATCTGCGGTCGCGGGTACTCGGGCAGTGGGGTGCCGGCGAGGGCCTGGCTGGTCCAGGGGGTGGTCAGTGGCGGCGTCTTGGCCGGCGCGGCGGACGCCGACGAGGAGGGCGCGGCGAGAAAGCCGGCCACCACCGCGAGGACGAGCAGCAGTGGCAGGGTGGGGCGGATGGGGACGTGACGTGTCATGCCGTCTCCGAGGGGGCGGGTTGCCACGGGCGGTGCAGCCAGGCCCGAAGCGCGTGGGTGGTGGGCATCGGGTGGTCGTTGACGGGGGACGGGCGTCAGCGACGGACGTCGGGTGGGATCTCCACCCGCCGACGGTGGTCGGCATATTGACATCTGTCTTCGCCTGTATAACGTTATAGAACCGCGTTGGGCGTCCCGTCAATGCTTGTTCGTCGATGCCCGACCGGCCCGCCGGTCGACGTCGCGAAAGGGTGGTGGATGGGCGTCAGCCTGAAGGACATCGCCCAGCGCGCCGGTGTCTCGCTGGCCACCGTCTCGAACGTGGTGAACGGGTACCGCCCGGTGGGGGAGCGGACCCGACAACGGGTGCAGCAGGCGATCGACGAACTCGGCTACAGTCCCAACCTCGGCGCCCGGCACCTGCGCCGCGGTCGCACCGGCCTGATCGCCCTGGCTGTCCCGGAGCTGACCAACCCCTACTTCGCCGAGCTCGCCGAGATCGCCATCGCCGAGGCCGCCGGGCTCGGCTACACCCTCGTCATGGAGAACACCGCCGCCGACCGGGAGGCGGAGCTGGCGCTCCTCGACGGCACCCGGCAGCGCGTCATCGACGGTCTGATCCTCAGCCCGGTGCGCATCGGCCGGGCGGAGGTGTTGGCCCGTGCTACCGGCGGCCCGCTCGTCCTGATCGGTGAGGGTGTCTACGACGTGCCGCACGACCACATCGCCATCGACAACGTCGCGGCCAGCCACGCGGCGATCCGGCATCTCGTGGCGATCGGCCGTCGCCGGATAGCGTTCATCGGCGCCACCGCTGGCGGCGACCGGCAGTCGGCCCACCTGCGGGTCCGGGGCTACCGGGAGGCCCTGGCGGCGGCCGGCCTGCCGTACCGACCGATGTTGGTCGCCCGCACCGAGGCGTTCGGCCGGCTCGACGGCAGGCGGGCCATGCACGACCTCCTCGCTCGCGGTGACCGGCCGGACGCGGTGTTCGCCTACAACGACCTGGTCGCCATCGGCGCGCTGCGGGCGCTGGCCGAGGCCGGCCACCGGGTTCCCGAGGACGTCGCGGTGGTCGGCATCGACGACATCGAGGATGGGCGGTTCAGCGCACCGACCCTCACCACTATCGCCCCGGACAAGAGGGAGATCGGCCGTCTCGCGGTACGCCGTCTCGTCGCCCGCATCGAGGACGCGGAGGTCGTGGGGCCGCTGAGCGTGCAGACACCGTTCCGCCTCATCCGCCGGGAGAGCACCGGCGCCCCGGGCGGCTGACAACCGGTCGCACCGCAGCCCTGCGGCGCACCGCGCGAGATCCATAACGCCGGTGGTACGACCCAGAGAGGATGGCCCGCGAGATCCATAGCTCTCAATATGATGACCGCTATCTCGACTGCGGTGCGCTCACGAGGCGCGCCACCCTGATGCGGAGGAATGCATGGTTCGCTGGCGTACCCTCACTGGCCTGCTGGCCACCGCGTTGGCCGCGGTGACCGCGGCCAGCCTCACCCTCACCGCGCCGGCCGCCGCGGCCGACAGCCCCGTGACGCCGACCGTCGTCGGCGGCACCCGCGCCGCGCAGGGCGAGTTCCCGTTCATGGTGCGTCTCTCGATGGGCTGCGGCGGGGCGCTGTACAGCCCTCGGCTGGTGCTCACCGCGGCGCACTGCGTGGGCTCGACCGGCACCAACACGAGCATCACCGCGACGCTCGGGACGGTCGACCTCCAGTCGTCCAGCCGGATCACCGTCCGGTCCAACTACGTCTACCGGGCCCCCGGCTACAACGGCGCCGGCCGCGACTGGGCGCTGATCCGCCTGGCCAGCCCCGTCACCGGGCTGAGCACGCTGCCGATCACCACCACCACCGCGTACGACAGCGGCACCTTCACCGTCGCCGGCTGGGGTGCCGCGCGGGAGGGCGGCGGCCAGCAGCGGTACCTGCTCAAGGCGACGGTGCCGTTCGTCAGCGACTCCGTGTGCAACGCCAACTACGGTGGCGACCTCATCCCCGCCCAGGAGATCTGCGCCGGCTACGCCAGCGGCGGCACCGACACCTGCCAGGGCGACTCGGGTGGCCCGATGTTCCGCCGCGACGCCACCAACGCCTGGATCCAGGTCGGCATCGTCAGCTGGGGCAACGGCTGCGCCCGGCCCAACTACCCCGGCGTCTACACCCAGGTGAGCTACTTCGCCTCGTCGATCGCCTCGGCCGCGGCGAGCCTCGGCGGCTGACCGCACGACCGCGGCCAGCCTCAGCGGCTGACCGTACGACCGCGGCCAGCCTCAGCGGCTGACCGCACGCCCACTCGGGCGGCCCGGACGGCACGGTCCGGGCCGCCCGTTCGCGCCGTGCCGACGGACGGGCGGCGAGTGGGCCACCCGACAGAAACGGCGGGCCGTCAGTGCGACGCCGGCCGCAGCGGCGATGATGGGCCGGTGAAGATCCTGTCCATCCAGTCGTCGGTCGCCTACGGCCACGTCGGCAACTCGGCGGCGGCCTTTCCGCTGCAACGCCTCGGGCACGAGGTCTGGCCGGTCCTGACCGTGCACTTCTCCAACCACACCGGGTACGGCGCGTGGCGGGGCCCGACGCTCCCCGCGGCGGACGTGGCGGAGGTGATCGCCGGAATCGGGGACCGCGGGGTCCTCGGCGACGCCGACGCGGTGCTCTCCGGCTACCAGGGCGACCCGGCGGTGGGCGCGGTGATCCTGGACGCGGTGGCGACGGTGAAGGCCGCCAACCCGGACGCCGTGTACTGCTGCGACCCGGTGATGGGCGACGCCGGCCGGGGCATGTTCGTCCGGCCCGGAATTCCGGAGTACCTCCGGGACACCGTCGTGCCCCGCGCGGACATCATCACGCCGAACCACTTCGAGCTGGACTTCCTCGCCGGCCGCACGACGACATCGCTGGCCGAGGTGCTCGACGCTGTCGACGTGGTGCGCGCGAACGGGCCACGGCACGTCCTGGTGACCAGCGTGCTGCACGGCGACCTGCCGCCGGACTCGCTGGAGGTGGTGGCGGTCTCCGACGAGGGCGCCTGGGCGGTGACCACACCGCTGCTGCCGATCAACCCGAACGGTGGGGGCGACGTCACCGCGGCGCTGTACCTCGCGCACCTGTGGACGACCGGCTCACCCGCGACCGCGCTGGAACGCACCATCGCCTCCGTCTACGCCGTGCTCGAGGCGACTCTCGCGGCCGGCACCCGGGAGATCCAGCTCATCGCGGCGCAGGACGTGATCGCCGACCCGCCGACCCGCTTCACCGCCCGCCGGCTGCGCTGACGGCGGGTCGGGCCGCGCGGGTCGGCGACGGTCAGCGGCCCTCGGGAACGGCCATCTCACCGAGCAGCGACCAGTCCTCCTGGGGCACCGTGGCGTTCACGATGCGCGGGGTCTCGGCCAGGTGCGGCGGCAGGGTCTCCTGGGCCGTGCGGAAATGGGCGGACTGCACGTGGGCCGCACCGGCCTGGTCGTCGCGGAACGCCTCGACCAGCACGTACTCGGTCGGGTCGTCCAGACTGCGGGACCAGTCGAACCACAGGCAGCCCGGCTCGGCCCGGGTCGCCTCGGTGAACTCGGCGGCGATCTGCGGCCACCGGTCGGCGTGCTCGGGCCGGATCCGGAACTTGGCGGTAATGAAGATCATGGCCTCAGGCTACCCAGCCGGGCGGGCCCCCGCGGTGTGCTGGCCGTCAGCGCAGCCGGCGGATGTCGCCGTACGCGCGGTAGTAGCCTCCGCGGCTGGACTCCCGCACCTCGGTCACCAGGTAGCGGGCGCCCGGCTCGCGGATCCCCTTGGGGAACTGCACGGACCAGTCGCGCCGGTAACCGTCGGACAGCACCTGAACCCGCAGCCGCCCCCGATCGTCCAGGCACTGCACCACCACGCCCGCGCCCGCGTCGCTGGTCACCTCGACCATCGTCGGTTGCACCGGCTGGGGCGCCTGGCGGGGGGCCTTGATGTCGCGCACCTGCGGCACGTCCCCGGCCTGCGCCGCGCGGATCGCCGGCTCGCTCGCGTCGATGCAGGCCAGGTGGCCACCGGTGGTGACGACGTAGAGCCGGTCGTCGTGGTACTGCATGGAGTACGCCGAGCCGCAGCCGGTGCCGAGCTTCCACAGCCGGGTGCCCGCCGAGTCGAAGCAGTAGATCGAGGACTGGCTGTCACCGGCGAAGACGTAGCGGCCGCCCTCGGCGGTGGCGCAGGAGAAGACCGGGGCGTCGCAGCGGTAGGTGCGCTCGTGCCGACCCGACTTGGACAGCCGCACCACCTCGCGGGTGCCCGTCCCGGCGAACACACTGCCCTGCTCCTGCCAGCCGAAGAGCACCGAGCCGGTAGTGGTGTGCCACAGTTCCCCGCCGGTACGCCACTCGTAGCCGGTCACGCCCTGCGAATGGCCGTGGTAGATGGCGTTGTCGTCACAGCGCACCATCCAGGCCGAACGCCCCCGCCCGGGACGTCGCCACAGGAACTCGTCCTCGTGGTCGACGGCGGTGATCCCGCCGTCGGCGTCGGAGACGCCGAGGACGCCGTCGTGGATGTCGAGCCAGTAGATGTCGATCTCCGGGGCGATCGCGTACGCCACCCGGGGCACCTTGCCGGACAGGTCGTAGACGTTGCCGTCGTCGCAGCCGGCGTAAATCCAGGCGTCGTCGGCGACGATGCACTTCACCCCGTCGGGCAGGCGGACCTGGCCGCGCACCTGGGCGTCGTGGTCGAGCGTGGTGATAACGCCGTGCTCGTTGCCGACCATGCAGTGCTGCCCGTCGACGAAGATGCCGAAGGCGGGGGCACCGGAGTCGTAGCGCCAGAGCACCGGGGCGGTGTGGGCGGTGGAGCGGGTGCTCACGATCTGCCGCCGTGACACGGTGCGCTTCTGACGGACGCCGGGGACGGCCGGCGCGTAGCCCTTGCGGATCTTCTCCCCGATCTTCTTCGCCGCGGCGGCCCGGGCCCGGGTGTTGTCCGGATAGGCGCTGGCCTTGACCTGCCCCTGGTCGCCGATCCGGCCGTAGCGCACCGTCAGCGTGGCGTTGTCGACGATGACCTCGTAGAACTTGTGCGCACCGTCCACTTCGGACAGTTCGAGGTAGGTCGTCTCCTGGGACATGGGGGGCCTCCGAGGGTCAGCGAGCGGCCAGATCCGGCCGGCGCGGCGACAGTGACCACACGTTATCGGCGACCTCCGACAGAATCGGCGTGCGGAAATCGCAGCGCGTCGTCGCGCAGGACGGCGTGCGCGCCGACGGTCTGGTTGACGATCTGCGTCACCCGCACGTCGACGGCGATGCTGGCCAGCGCCACCGCGTCCGCGCGGCTGAGGCCGTGCAGCCGCTGCATCAGTGTCAGCATCGACTCCAGGGCGGTGAAGGTGGCGTCGTCGAGGGAGGCGCCGACGCCCAGGGTCAGCCACGCGTCGGGGGTGCGGGCCACCGGGCCGGTGATCGGGAAGTCGTCGCGTACGTCGAAGGTCAACGTCACCTCGTCCATCGGGCACTCGATCGCGGTGCCGCCGACCTCGCCGTCACCCTGTGCGGCGTGACCGTCCCCGACGGAGAACAGTGCGTCGTCCACCGGGATCGGCAGCAGCAGGGTGCTGCCGGCGGTGAGGTCCCGGCAGTCCAGATTGCCGCCCCAGGGTCGCGGCGGGATCGTCGAGTGTCGTCCCGGCTCGGCGGGTGGCATGCCGAGCACTCCCATGAAGGGCCGCAGCGCGACCGAGTGGCCATGCTGGTTGCGGCCGGTCATCGTCTCCGGGTCCAGCGTCCAGGCGTGCACCACCGGTTGTTCCTGCACGCCGTAGCGCTGGTTGAACACGCTCGGCCAGCCGCCGGCCACCGTGGTTCCCCAGGTCGCCGGGGTGATCGCGTCGATGCGTACCGCGAGGGTCTGGCCGGCCCGGGCACCGCGGACCGCGACCGGACCGACCAACGCGTGTCCGTGGTCGGGCCGGTGCTGCGCGACCCGGGGGCGGTCCCGGTTCGGCCCGCCGGGGTACGGGCCGGCGGACCACCAGCAGTCCAGGGTGCGGTAGGTGACGGTGTCGCCGGGGTCGATGGTGAGCACCGGCGGGAGATCGGGGGAGAAGTGGCCGTGCAGGCTGTCATCCCCGGGGATGAGGGTGTGTCGCATCAGTGCAGGCTAGTGGCGGCTGGTCCGCGCGCCGGGCCGCCAGGTGCGCGGTGGGCGCCGGGCGCACCCACCGCGCACGTCTCAACCTGGGCGATGTCAACCCGAGGTGCAGGAGCGGATCTGTGGGCGGGCGCTGCTGTTGCCGTTGGTCATCGTGGTGAAGCCGAAGGTGTTGCCGCTGCCGTTGGACCGCATCGTCATGACGGTGCCGCTGCTGTCCCAGGTGGCGGTGCCGTTCCAGACGGTGGAGATCCGTTGGGGTGAGGTGATGGCCACGACGACCGTCCACGTGCTGGCGCCGCTGACGGTGACCGACGTGTTGTACCGGTCGCCCCAGACGTTCGTGGTCGCGGCGGTCGCGGTGCAGGTTCCGCCGGAGGGCGGCGGGGTGGTGGTGGGCGGCGGGGTGGTGCCGTCCGGCGCGACGGCGCGGCCGGTGGACGGCGAGATCATGCCGGGGCACAGGTTGCGGCTGGTCAGGTTGGCCATGATCTGGGGGATCGCGTCGCGGGTGTTCTGGATCCCGTCGTGCATCAGGATGACCTGACCGGCCTGGAGTCGACTCGCGTTGGCCACGATCTGGCTGACGCTGGCGCCGTTCCAGTCCTGGGAGTCCACGTCCCAGAGCACCTGGCGCATGCCCAGCGACGAGGCGACGGACTGCAGGGTGGAGTTGGTCTCGCCGTAGGGCGGCCGGAAGAGAACCGGTCGGCTGCCGGTCGCCGACTGGATCGCCGAGCTGGTCTGGGACAGGTCCGACTGCATCTGCGCCTGGGACATCGAGGTCATGTGGGCGTGGTTCCAGCTGTGGTTGGCGACCCACATGCCGGCGGACACCTGGGCCTGCGCGGCCGAGGGGTTGTTCTGGACGTTCTGCCCGACGTTGAACATCGTGGCCCGTACGCCGTTGGCGCGCAGCACGTTCAGCAGCGCGCTGGTGTTGCCGGTCGGACCGTCGTCGAAGGTGAGGCCGACGTAGCCGTTGCAGGTGGCGGCGCTCGACGGGGTCGAGGTGGCCGCGAGGACGACACCGCACATGGCGACCGCGGTGGCGAGGACGGCGAGCGCCGCGCGTAACCGCCGGGACCACAGCGCCGTGCGGGGGAAGAGCCTGCTCATCTGGTGCCCCTTCGCGCAGACCCGGACACGCCCTGGATGCGGGCAGCACAGTCCGGACAGGTGTGGATGGGTGGGTAGCTGGAGCCGATACCACAGCGAAGCCGATCGCATTGACCTCAGTGGATCGGAGTATTACAGCGAGAATTCCAACACGTCAACAAGTTCCGGAAACTCCCCGGAACAACTCAGGCGCGCGTCCGGCTGTTGGTCAGGCATGCCGTGATCGGGTCCGAGGTCTCGCGGCATCGCGATCCCGCGGGGTCGACGCGGTCAGGGGCGCTGTGCTCCGGAAAGAGCCTGGAAGTACCGGTCGCCGGTCGCCGGGCCCGCCCCCATCCGGCCACCATCAGAATAGTAAAGAGTGTGAACAGAAGATGTTACAGTCATGCCGGTCGATGTCGGTCCGGATTTCGGCCAGTGAGGTCCCAGGAAGGAGTGATCACATGACAAGACTGCGCGCGCTGGTCGCGCTGGTGGCACTGATCGTCGCCGGTGGACTGGTTGCGGTCATCCCGGCCACCGCCGCGTCGGCGGCGGCCTGCTCGGCATCGTGGCAGGCCTCGGCCGTCTACTGGGGAGACGCCCAGGTCTCCCACAACGGCCGCAACTACCGGGCGAAGTGGTGGACCCAGAACGAGGCCCCGCCGGGTACGACAGGCGTCTGGGAGGACCTCGGAGCGTGCGGCGGAGGCACCACGCCACCCACCGGGGGGACCTGCAGCTACCCGAACTGGACGGCCGGAACCTGGTACGCCGCCGGAGCGATCGTGCGGTACACCAACGGTCTCCACTACATCGCCGAGCACGACAATCCCGGGTACGACCCGATCGTCAGCACCTGGTACTGGGAGCCCTACGCCTGCGGCGGCCAGCCCCCGACCACCCCGCCGCCCACCAACCCGGGCGGCTTCGTGGTGACCGAGGCCCAGTTCAACCAGATGTTCCCCGGTCGCAACTCGTTCTACACCTACTCCGGACTCGTCGCCGCGCTCAGCGCCTACCCGGCGTTCGCGCGCACCGGCAGCGCCACCGTCCAGCGGCAGGAGGCCGCCGCCTTCCTGGCCAACGTGTACCACGAGACCGGCGGGCTGGTGCACATCGTCGAGCAGAACACCGCCAACTACCCGCACTACTGCGATCCCGGCCAGTCGTACGGCTGCCCCGCCGGGCAGGCCGCCTACTACGGGCGGGGGCCGATCCAGCTCAGTTGGAACTTCAACTACAACGCCGCCGGTAACGCTCTCAACCTGCCGCTGTTGACCAACCCGTGGCTGGTGCAGACCGACGCCGCGGTGGCCTGGAAGACCGGCATCTGGTACTGGATGACCCAGAACGGGCCGGGCACCATGACCGCCCACAACGCGATGGTCAACGGCGCCGGGTTCGGACAGACGATCCGCAGCATCAACGGCTCGATCGAGTGCAACGGCGGAAACCCCGCCCAGGTGCAGAGCCGGGTCACCAGGTACCAGCAGTTCGTCGGCATTCTCGGCGTGTCCGCCGGAGCCAACCTCTACTGCTGATTCGTGCCCGGGCCTCGGCGTACGTCCTTACACGGGGTCGAGGCCCGGCACGTCGGCCGCCGGGCCCGGCGCGGGCGGTGGCCGTTTCGACGCGGTCAACCCGTTGACACGGCCGTGTTGCGCCCGGAACTATCAGCGGCAGTCCACCGCCCCGATCTTGTTGCTCACGAACTCTGATGACAACGATGTCAGGGCCTGACCCCCACTCGCTCCACACTGCCCAGACGTTCGACGTACTCGACCCCGTTCGAGTCGAAAGGCCCCGTCCCTCATGTCGCACAGACCACTTGCGAGCCCCCGCTCGCCCCGCCTGATCGCGGTGACGACAGCCGCCCTGCTACCGCTGGGCCTGCTCGTCGCCGCGCCCCTGGCCAACGCCGCGACCCCGGCAACGCCGGGCACCTTCGCGTCCTCGTTCGAGTCCACCGACCCCAAGCCCGCCACCAGCACCGTCGAGGTCGGCGCGAACGGAAAGCCGATCCAGGGCAACCTGAGCGGCACGGTCGCCACCCTGCCCGGCAGCCTGCTCGGCCAGGTCACCGCAGTGACCGCGAGCGACGAGTACCAGCCGCGAGAGATCGCCGCGAACCTCACCGACGACGACCCGTCGACCAAGTGGCTCGTGTTCGCCACCACCGGCTGGGTGACCTACCAGCTCGCCAAGCCGGCGAAGGTGGTCCGATACTCGCTGACCGCGGCCAACGACGCGCCGACCCGCGACCCCAGGGACTTCGTCATCCAGGGGTCGAACGACGGCAGCACCTGGACCGACCTGGACAAGCGCACCGGCGAGAAGTTCAGCGGTCGCTTCGCGACCAACAGGTACAGCTTCACCAACCCGACCGCCTACAGCTTCTACCGGCTCAACGTCACCGCAAACTCCGGTGACACGCTCGTGCAGCTCGCCGACTGGAACATCAGCGACGGCTCGGATGTCCGCCCACCGACCACCCCCATGGTCAGCGTGACCACCGCCGGCCCGAACGGCGGGTACACCACGAAGCCCGACGTCGGTTTCACCGGACTCACCGCGCTGCGCTACGCCGGCGGCGCCCTGGCCGACGGCCGCTCGTACGGGACCAACAAGCTCTTCGACGTCACCATCCCGGTCGGGCCGAAGACCCGGCTGTCGTACAAGATCTTCCCGGAGTACACCGGCGGGGACGCCGGCTACCCGTCCACCTACGCCGCCGTCGACCTGCACTTCACCGACGGCAGCTACCTCAGTGGCCGCTCACCCGCCGACCAGCACGGCAACCTGCTCACCGGCGCCGGTCAGGGCGCCTCGAAGGCGCTCTTCGCCGACCAGTGGAACCTGGTGCGGGCCGACCTCGGCACCATCGCGCGCGGCAAGACGATCGACCGCATCCTGCTCGCGTACGACAACCCCACGGCCACCGAGGGCACCCGGTTCCAGGGCTGGCTCGACGACGTCGAGGTGGAGGGCTCGCCGGCGGCGATTGACGGCTCGAAGCTGACCAACTACGTCGACACCCGACGGGGCACCAACTCGTCGATCGGCTTCTCGCGCGGCAACAACCTGCCGATCACCGCGGTGCCGAACGGCTTCAACTTCTTCACCCCGGTGACCGACGCGGACTCCGACTCCTGGGAGTACGAGTACCACCGCATCAACAACGCGGCCAACCTGCCGATGCTGCAGGGCCTCGCGATCTCCCACGAGCCGAGCCCGTGGATGGGTGACCGCAACCAGATGTCGGTCATGCCGGTCGCCGGCGACCGGTCACTCACCGGTGATCCCGCCAGCCGCGCGCTCGCCTTCAACCACGACGACGAGACCGCGCAGCCGGACCTCTACCGGGTGAAGCTGGAGAACGGCCTGATCGCCGAGGTGTCGCCCACCGACCACGCCGGGATCATGCGGTTCACCTTCCCCGCCGGGCAGGCGACCGGAAGCCTCGTCTTCCACAACGGCACCTTCACCATCGGCGCGGACGGCACGTTCACCGGCTGGGTCGACAACGCGAGCGGCCTGTCGGCCGGTCAGACCCGGATGTTCGTGTCCGGCGCGTTCGACCGGGCGCCGACGGCGAGCGCCGCGACGTCCGCCACCTTCGACGTCACCAGGAGCCGGGAGGTGACGATGCGCCTCGCGACGTCGTTCCTCTCCGTCGACCAGGCGCGCAGGAACCTCGACCTGGAGGTCACCGGTAGGAGCTTCGACCAGATCCACGCCGCCGCCACCGCCGCGTGGCAGGACCGGCTGGGCCGGGTCGAGGTGCGGGGCGCCAACGAGGCGCAGCTGGTCTCGATGTACTCGAACCTGTACCGGCTGAACGTCTACCCGAACTCGCAGTCGGAGAACACCGGCACCGCCGCCGCGCCGCGCTGGCAGTACGCGAGCCCGGTCTCGGCCCCGACCGGCACGTCGACAGCCACCCACACCGGCGCGAAGATCGTCGACGGCCAGATCTACGTCAACAACGGTTTCTGGGACACCTACCGCACCGTGTGGCCCGCCTACTCCCTGCTCTACCCGGACATCGCCGCCAAAATCTCCGACGGGTTCGTCCAGCACTTCCGCGACGGCGGCTGGATCGCCCGCTGGTCCTCGCCCGGTTACTCCGACCTGATGACCGGCACCAGCGCCAACGTGGCCCTGGCCCAGGCGTACCTCACCGGGGTCAAGCTGCCCGACCCGCTCGCCGCGTACGACGCCGCCGTCAAGGACGCGACCGTCGCGTCCGGGCGCCCCGAGGTCGGCCGCAAGGGCATCGAGAACTCCCTGTTCCTCGGCTACACGCCGACCTCCACCCCGGAGTCGGTGTCGTGGGCGCTGGAGGGCTACATCAACGACTACGGCATCGGCAACATGGGTGCGGCCCTGGCCAAGGACCCGGCCACGCCGAAGTCGGAACGCGCCCGGCTCAAGGAGGAGTCGCGCTACTTCCTGGAGCGCGCCCGCAACTACGTGCACCTGTTCGACTCGAAGACGAAGCTCATGCAGGGCCGCGACGCCGCCGGCAACTTCCTCGCCGGTGATCCGCTGGACTGGGGTGGCGTCTACACCGAGACGAACGGGTGGAACTTCGCCTTCACCGCGCAGCAGGACGGTCAGGGCCTGGCCAACCTGCTCGGCGGGCAGAAGGCGCTGCGCGACAAGCTCGACACCTACTTCTCCACCCCGGAGAACGCCGACCGTCCCGGCGGTTACGGCGGCATCATCCACGAGATGGTAGAGGCCCGCGCGGTACGGATGGGGCAGCTCGGCATGAGCAACCAGCCGTCGCACCACATCCCGTACATGTACAACTTCGCCGGCGCGCCGTCGAAGACCCAGGAGGCGGTCCGGGAGATCCTGCGCCGCCTCTACGTCGGCAGCGAGATCGGCCAGGGCTACCTGGGCGACGAGGACAACGGCGAGATGTCGTCCTGGTACATCCTCAGCTCGCTGGGCATCTACCCGCTGCAGGCCGGGTCGTCCGAGTGGACCATCGGCTCGCCGCAGTTCACCAGGATGACAGTGCGCCGCAGCACCGGCGACATCGTCGTCAACGCCCCGAACAACAGCGTCGCGAACGTGTACGTGCAGGACGTCAAGGTCAACGGCAAGAAGCAGCGCGGCCTCTCCCTGGACGTGTCCGCATTCGCCAGGGGCGGCACCATCGACTTCCAGATGGGCCCGAAGCCGTCGTCGTGGGGCAGCGGCAAGAACGACGCACCGCCGTCGCTGACCAAGGGTGGCGAGGCGCCGAAGCCGTTGCAGGACGTCACCGGCCCCGGTCTCGGCACCGCGACCGCCACCGGCGGTCAGGACGCGTCGAAGCTCTTCGACGACTCGTCCACCTCGCAGCTGACCTTCACCTCGGCGACCCCGCAGATCACCTGGGCGTTCCGCGCTGGCAAGCAGAAGCCGACGTCCTACACCGTCACCTCCGGGGCCGGTGCGGGCGACCCGGCGGACTGGCGCCTGCAGGGCTCCAACGACGGCCTCACCTGGACCACTGTGGACTCCCGCACGGACCAGGCGTTCCCGTGGCGCAACCAGACCCGCCCGTACTCGATCGACAAGCCGGGACGCTTCGCGCAGTTCCGTCTCGCCGTGACGAGGACCGTCGGCGCCGCGCAGACCAACCTCGCCGAGGTGGAGCTGCTCGCCGGGGGTGACCTCGACCTCGCGGGCGGCGACATCACCGTCACGGCCACCCAGGGCGTGCACGCGACCGCCGGCGTACCCGTCTCGGTGCCGCTGGCCACCGTCACCGGCGGTGACGCCAACGGCTACCAGGCCACCATCGACTGGGGTGACGGCACGCCGGTCACCGCCGGCACCGTGACGTTGAACTCGCGGGCCGTGTACCGCATCGGTGGTTCGCACACCTACAGCACGCCGGGCTACCACCAGGCGAACGTCACGGTGACCGACGGCGAGAGCCAGAGCTCCGCGACGGTCGGCGTCGAGGTGGCGTACGCCCCGCCCTCCGGTCTCACCGCCGCGTTCGACAACGTCTGCGTCGGCGACGAAGGGGTCCTCGCGGCGGACTGCGACGCCAAGTCGTGGGCGTACTCGCGGGCCGCCCTGGCGGCCGGCGGTGTGACCCAGGGCCAGCCGCAGCAGGTGCCCGGAACCGCGCTGCGGTTCACCCTGCCGGTGATCCCGGCCGGACGGCCGGACAACGCCACCGGTAACGGGGCGACTGTCGTGCTCGACCTTCCGCAGGACGCGAAGAGCATCTCGTTCATCGGCGCCGGCACGCAGGGCAACCAGAGCACCACCGGTACGGCGACGTTCAGCGACGGCAGCACGGCCAGCATTCCGATCCAGTTCAGCGACTGGACGCTGGGCGGCAACGCCAACGGCATCCCGTCCTACGGCAACGTCATCGTCGCCCGGACGGCGTACCGCCTGCAGGGCACGAGCCGGGACGGCGCCCAGCCGTTCCTGTTCGCCACCGCGCCGTACCAGATCCCGGCGGGCAAGACGTTGGTGTCGGTGACCCTGCCGACGCAGACCGGCGACCCTCGCTCGGCGGGTCGGATCCACGTGTTCGCCGTTGCCAACGACGGCACGCCCGCCCCGGCGCTGGCGACCGTCGCCGGGAAGGACCAGACGGCGACCGCCGGGCAGGTCCTCACGGCGAACCTCGGCACGGTGACCGGCGGGGTTCCCGGTACGACGGGCTACCGGGCCCGCGTCCAGTGGGGTGACGGCACCGTTCCGCAGGACGTGACGATCGGCGCGTCCGGCGCGATGAGCGGCACGCACACCTACGCCCGGGAGGGCACCTACACGGTGCGCGTCACCGCGTGGGACACCCTGTCGAGCAGCGCCGGGTCCTTCACTGTGACAGTGGCCCGGGGCGGGTCGCAGCCGGCGATCGCGCTCTCCGCGTCCGGCACCGTCAGCACCGGTGGTGCGATCACCGTCGAGGGCAGCGGCTTCGCCGCCGGCGAGCAGGTGACCGTCAGCGTCGGCACCGACCCGGGCCGGACCACGAAGGTCGCGGCCTCCGCGACCGGAAAGGTCCGCGCCTCGGTGCCGACCTCCGGGGACGCCGATCCCGGCCGGTACGCCGTCACCGCGACGGGCGCGTCCTCGCGTACGCCGGCCACGGCCACCGTCCAGGTGACCGAGCGGGCGCAGGCGCGGACCTACCGGCCGAGGGTGGCGCTCCTGACCACCTCCGGACCGCGCGGCACGTCGATCATGGTCGACGGGTCCGGGTTCGCTCCGAACGAGACGGTCACCATCACCTTCGGCGACGGGCTCGCGGTCAGCACCGTGCGCGCGAACGGTGACGGCGTCATCTCCGGCGCGACGGTCAGCGTCGTGGGTACGGCGAAGGCGGGCGCGACCAGCGTCACGCTGAACGGCGCCACGTCGGCGACGAAGGTGTCCCGACCGTTCACCGTCACCGGTTAACCACCGCCTCGCAGATCATGAAAGGTCGCTCGTTGGACCTGTCGTGATGCGAGACGGGTTGACGAATCACGAGTGGGCTGTGCCGGCTCCCGGCCGGCGCGGCCCACTCGCTCGTCCCTGCTGCGGCCCCACCGGGTCCGCCCGCCGGGCTTGAAGATGGAGAGGATCGTCGCGGCCCACAGCAGGGCGGCGAACAGCCCCATGGCGCCGATCAGCAGCATCCCGGTGGTGCCGGTGTCGATCGGGCCGGATGCGCTGCGGGTCTCGAGTTCCTCGATCCAGGGGCCTTCGAAGACAGCGAGGAACGGTAGGGCGAGCGCGATAACCAGCTTGGCCAACACCCACCTGTGCTTGAGCAGACCCCACGGGGTGCCGAGCGAGACCACGACACCGGTGATGATCGCCGCAAAGGCGCTCGGGATCGCCAGCAGAATTTCGAACGTGTGCAGTAACAGGTAAGCCCCGTGCTGTAGCTCGTGGCTGTCGGCCACCGCCCCGGTGATTGCCAGCAACAGCATGCCGGTCGCGACGCCCAGCCAGCCGACCCCGATACCGACGTGCAGCGTCAGCCACACCTTCCGCGGCGTCCGCCCGAGGCGGGGGAAGCGCGGCTTCAGGCCGACCGCGATCGCCGAGGACAGGGCCATACCGAGCCACGGCATGGGGTGGGCGAGCAGGAACAGGAACTGCGCCGGCACGAAGAGCAGGTGGAAGACGATCAGCACCTGCCGGGTACGGGCGGCGAGTGCGGGATGCCCGAGCGCGAGCCAGCCGCCGAACGACAGCACTGCGGCAAGCGCGTAGCCGAATGTCGCCGCGGTCGTGAAGAGCGGATGCGGTGGGTCGGGACGCAGCGCGGTCAAGGTGCCTGCGGTGAGGGCGAAAACACCGAAGACGAGCTGCATCACTCGCGGGTTGAGATGTCGTCTGGGCATGCCCCCAACCCTCGCCGGGGCGCGCCGCCCGGCGCGTCGGCGGATCCGATAGAACGAATCAATCTCTCGGTGATGACCGGCGTGGTTGGCGTACATCTTTAGGCCGATGCCTGTGCCCGTCGGTCGGCCCTACGCTGGCAGCATCATAATCTCGCGTCTCCTGAACCAGGTTTTGCGCTGGTCCCGCCGCCGGTCGATGATCGACGGGGTAGCGGCGTTCGCCATGGCCGTGTGCGTGGTGACCGGCCAGTTCGGGGTGGATTTCTTCGGTCCCACCCTCGCCGGCTTCGGTCCCGGCCTTCCTCCGTTGTGGCTCGGTATCTCGCTCGGCCTCGCGGTCGGCCTGCTGACCTGGCGGCGCCGACAGGCCCCGACGGTCCTGCTGGCTGGTGCCCTGGCGGCGACCGCCCTCGTGTCGGCCCAGGCGACGGTGGTGCTCGCGCTCTACACGCTGGCAGAGCGCACCAGGGCGTGGCCGAAGGTCGCCGTAAGCGTGCTGGTCTCGGTGGTCCTGGTCGGCACCCCGATATGGCGGTACGCCGGTGCCGATGGAGCGATTCCGGTCACCGTCGCGGTATGCGTTGCTCCGGCGTTCCTTGGGCTGTACGTCGGCACCCGGCGCGAGTTGGTCGAACGGATCCGGGAGCGGGCCGAACGCCTCGAACGCGAGCAGCACCAGCGTGTGGCCCAGGCCCGGAGCGACGAACGGGCCCACATCGCCCGCGATATGCATGACGTCGTCGCCCATCGGGTGGCGCTGATTGTGCTGCAGGCCACCGCCCTGGAGTCGGCCGGGGGCGAGGACGCGGTGGCCCGGGGACGGCAGATCGGAGCGATCGGGCGTGAGGCACTCACTGAGGTGCGCGCTCTGGTCGGAATTCTCCGCAGCGATGATGACGCGCCGCTCGCCCCGCACCCCGGCCTGGCCGATCTGCATGCGCTGGTCGAGGTGTCCCGCCGGCTCGGTGTGCCGGTCACCCTGGATCTGGAGAAGGAGACCGGTGAACGCCTGCCGCTGCTGGTCGAGCACGCTGCCTACCGCATCGTGCAGGAATCCCTGACCAACGTGCACAAGCACGCGCCCGGCGCCCGGACCCGGATACGCATCCGGCAGACACGGCAGTCGCTTCGGGTGACGATCAGCAACGGCCGCGGACGGCCCAGCACCGCCCCGGCTCTGCCGGTCGGCGGCCACGGGCTCCTCGGCCTCGCCGAACGCGTCCATCTGATAGGCGGGGAACTAGCCTCTGGCCCCACAACCGACGGGGGATTCAGCGTGGCCGCCGAGATACCGATCTCACCCGGGAAGGACAATGACCTCACCGACTAAAACGTTGATCGTCGACGACGAATGGATGGTGCGTTCGACGCTGCGCACCATCCTCGACGCAGCCCCGGACATCGCGGTGGTGGGAGAGGCGTCCGACGGAGCCGAAGCGGTCGAGTTCGCACGGACGCTCCGGCCCGACGTCGTCCTCATGGACATCCGCATGCCGCGGACCGACGGGCTGACTGCGACCGAGCGGATCGCCCGGCTCGACCGGCCACCACACGTCGTCGTGCTCACCACGTTCGATCTCGACGAGTACGTGCACACCGCCCTTCGCTATGGCGCCGTCGGCTTCCTGCTCAAGGATGCCTCCGCCGAGGACATGCTCAACGCGGTGCGCAGCGCGGCGCGCGGCGACGCGATGATCTCCCCGCGGGTCACCCGCAGGCTCCTTCGACAATTCTCGGGCCCGACATCCGACCGGCGCAGCAACGCCGAACAACGACTAGCGGTGCTCACAGAAAGGGAACGCGAAGTCCTGGTCGCCGTCGGAGGCGGCCTGTCCAACACCGCGATCGCGGCCACGCTCTACATGAGCGAGGCGACGGTGAAGACCCACGTCAGCCACATTCTGGCGAAGCTAGGCCTGGCCAATCGGGTCCAGGCGGCGATTCTCGCCTACCAGGCCGGCGTGCTGGACTGACCTCAGCCCGCTCGCGGCGTGGTCAGTCGTAGGTGCCAGCGGGTGCCCTGGCTGGTGAGCCGGACAATGGCCAACGGCTCCACGTCCACCTGCCGGTATGTCGCCAAAGGCAGGTCCAGGGCGTGCACGACCGCGACCCGGATCACCAGCGGGTGCGCGATGGCGGTGACCCGTCGGCCGGTGCCTCGTTGCCCGTCCAACCAGCGACCGACCCGATCCCGTAGAGCCGCGACGGACTCACCGCCGTGCGGCGCAGAGTCAGCGCTGGATAGCCACTCGTGCAGCGCCTGCGGCTGCTCGACGGCGATCTCCTCGATCGACCGCCCGGTCCAGTCACCGTGGTCACAGTCCGCCAACGCCGTTTCGATGCTGGGCAGCAGACCGAGTGTCTCGGCGGTCTGGATGGCCGCCGCCGTTGGACTGGACACGCAGGCACCGTCGACACCCGGGCGTCCACCTCGGTCCGGTCCAGCCTGGGCCTGGGCGAGAGCGGCCCGCAGGCCACCCTCATCCAGGCCGTCGTCCGATCCGCCGAAGCGGGCCCGGCGCAGCGCGGCGGTGTGACCGTGGGCGACCAGCCGAAGGCTGGTCGCCCTCACGTGCCCGGCAGCGCGGTGGCGGCCCGGCGACGCCGCTCGTGGTGCATCAGGGCCGCGAAGAGCAGGCCGATGCCGGTCCAGAGCACGACCTGGGTGCCGAGCGAGGCCAACCGGAAGTTCCACAGCAGGGTCGCGGGGAAGGTCGCCGGAACCTCCTCGAAGGACGGCATCACCACGTACGCCACTGCCGTGACCAGCAGGAATCCACCCACCGCCGCAGCGGCGCGCAACCACGGCGGGGCCTGCGCGCCGACCGAACGGTAGCCCAGCGAGCCGGCCCACACGGCCACCAGCCCGAGCACCACCATCAGCAGGTAGGTGACGGTGCGTTGGTTGATGGTGGCCGGGTCGCCGACCGCCGGTGGGTTCGCCGGGTACTTGAGGAACGGCACGATCACCACACCGAGCAGCGCCGCGCCGGCCAGCAGCAGACCCGACCGCCCGTCGTCCTCGGCGCGCCGCCGACGGGACAGCAGAACGTACGCCGTGGCCAGCAGGCCACCCATCGCGGCCCCGAACAGGCCGGTGGCCAGGAACAGACCGCCGCGCTGACCCGTCCGGCTGACCACGGCGTCGCCGTGATCGTGGGCACCCGCCGCGGGCTCGGCGTGCGTCGCGGCCTCCTCGATGGCGATGGCCGCCTCGACGTGTGGCTCGCCGGCCACGTACGCGAACCCCCCGGCGAGCAGGCCGGCGATCAGACCGGCGAGCAGCCCACGGACGAGGACGGCGAGGAACGGGGGAGTGGTGGTGGGGTTCAGTGGCACGGGACGCCCAGCAGGTGCCGGCCGTCGTGCATCAGCTCGTGCAGGTACGTCCCGCTGCGCGACACCGCTCCCTGGTCGAAGGCGACGAGGTAGGTCAGCAGGGCGAGCACGACAACGGTTGCCAGGGCCGTCCACAGCAGACGGGTACTGCCGGCGGGGTGCACCACCGGCTGGCTGGAAGCGGAGCTGGACATGATCACACGAACCTCCCCGGGGATGACGCGTCCCCATCGCAAGGCTGCGGACGACCGAGCGTCCTGGCTCGCGGCCCCCTGTCGGGGAACCGCTCACAGTGGCGCGACCGCGCCGGATTCACACCGGCTTCCCTCGCGTCGCCGCAGATAGTGGCTCGACGGTATCGGTGCGACCTCGGGCGGTCAACCCGGACCCCGGGCACTGACGACGTCCGCGCACAACGGTGTTTGTGGGTTCGAGAGATAGCGGCGGGCGGTGGGATTCGTCAGACCAAAAGACGACTGTGTCGGGAGCCGGCGGCGCCGCGCGTTCCGCCATCTATGAACAGAGTGTTACCGCTAACATGGTCAATCTGCCAGATCGGTGGTGTGTCTCCGGGTCGACCCGTGGGGTTCGATCAGTGGCTGGGGCGGGGCGTGGGGTGGACGCCCGGGCCGCCGCTCGACGTGCAGTCGTGCGCGGTCACGAGCGGGCCGTCTCGATGTTCGCGTCGGCGTCGTCGGGCGACCCTTGCAACGACTCCTCCACACCGATCAGGTGGTTGGCCATCCGGGTGCGGGCCCGCTCCGGGTCGCGCGCCACGAGGGCCTTCAGGATCGCCACATGTTCGTCGTGGGTCCGCAGGTCCGCGCCCTCCTCGTGCAGGCTGCGCCAGAGCCGGCCGCGGATGGTGCGCCCGGCGAAGGCCTCGATCAGGCCGACGAGCACCGGATTCTCGGCGTGCACGGCGATGATCCGGTGGAAGGCGATGTCGATCTCCATGATCCGCTCGTGGTCCTGCGGCGACTGGCCGACCAGCCGGGCCGCCTCGTCGAGCAGGTTTCCCGCCTGAGCCAACGCCTCGTCGGTGATCCTGGTGGCCGCCAACCGGGCGGCCTCGCACTCCAGCAGTCGCCGGACGGTGTGGATGTGCCGCGGGTCGCCCTGACCCTGGAAGTCGACCACGAAACCCATCGGGGCCAGCAGTTGCGGGGCGTCGAGGTTGGTGACGTAGGTGCCGTCGCCCTGGCGGATGTTGACGATGCCGAGGATCGACAGCGCGGACATCCCCTCGCGCAGCGAGCCCCGTGAGACGCCGAGCGACTCGGCGAGGTCCTTCTCGACGGGCAGCCGGTCACCGGGCCTGAACTGCCCTTCGAGGATCATCCGTTTGATGCCGTTGACCACTTCGTCTGTGCGAGACATGCTTCCCCTAGCGGCCGACGGGGGTGGCCTGTCCACCCGCGATCACGTACGCCTCCGGAGATGACACGGTAGTCGGGTCTGCCGCGGCCCAGTAGTGGCCGTCGGGAAACCGGTAGAGCGTGACCGACTCGGGACGCATCCGGGTGGAGTAGCCGGGCTGGCTGGGCAGGACGTAACCGCTTCCCGAGCCGGTGTCGCGGATGATGCACGGGTCGGTGAAGTGTTCGTGCAGGTGGTCGACGAACTCGGTGACCCGGTTGGTGAGATCCCCCGAGATCGCCACGTAGTCGAGCACCGAGACGTGTTGGACCATCTCGCACAGCCCGACCCCGCCGGCGTGGGGGCACACCGGGATGTCGAACTTCGCGGCGAGCAGCAGCACGGCGACGATCTCGTTGATGCTGGCCAACCTGCCGGTGTCGAGCTGGCAGAAGTCGATGGCCTCGGCCTGGAACAGCTGCTTGAACATCACCCGGTTGTGGCAGTGCTCGCCGGTGGCCACGCCGATCGGAGCGACGGCACGGCGGACGGCGGCGTGGCCGAGGATGTCGTCGGGGCTGGTCGGCTCCTCGATCCAGAGCGGCTTGAACCGGGCGAGGGCGGTGACCCACTCGATGGCCTGGCCGACATCCCACACCTGGTTGGCGTCGATCATCAGGTTGCGGTCCGGGCCGAGGATCTCCCGGGCGATCGCGCAGCGGCGGATGTCGTCGTCGAGGTTGGCGCCGACCTTGAGCTTGACGTAGCCGTAGCCGCTGTCCACCGCCTCCTGGCACAGCCGGCGCAGCTTGTCGTCGCCGTAGCCGAGCCAGCCCGCCGAGGTGGTGTAGGCGGGGTAGCCGGTCCGGTCGAGCTCGGCGAGGCGGGCGGCCTTCGTGCCTTCCTTGGCGCGCAGGATGGCCAACGCCTCGTCCCGGGTCAAAGCGTCGGAGAGGTAGCGCAGGTCCGCGATGTCGACGAGTTGCTCGGGGGACATGTCGACGAGCAGCCGCCACAGTGGCTTGTCGGCGACCCGGGCGGCCAGGTCCCACGACGCGTTCAGCACGGCCGCCAGCGACAGGTGGACGACGCCCTTCTCGGGGCCGAGCCAGCGCAGCTGCGAGTCGGAGGTCAGGAGGCGGTAGACGGCGCCCATGTCCGCCGCCATCGTCGCCACGTCCAGGCCCACGAGGCGCTGTGCCTGGTGGACCGCCGCCGCCGCGACGATGTCGTTGCCACGGCCGATGGTGAAGGTCAGCCCGTGCCCCGCGAGCGGCGCGCCCGCGCCGTCGACGCCGTCGGTGTGCAGCACGACGTAGGCCGCCGAGTAGTCGCCGTCCTTGTTCATGGCGTCTGACCCGTCAGCGGTCAGGGAGGTGGGGAAGCGGACGTCCTCGACGGTGACGGCAGTGATCTGCGGCATGCGCTCCTCGCCCGGCTAGGCTAAAGATCAGATGATAACTAGGAGTATACGGACGGCTCGTTGAGCGCGTCAACGTTGTCGATCACTACGGACACCCAGACATATGATGTTTGTGTCGGGTGTCGGTCCACTGACCATTGTCAACACCGGCGCGGAGAATCGTGCCCCCGGTGCCGGCGTCCTCCGGGGCGGCGTGCGCGGCCCGGGTGGTGACGGTGGTCACCGCGCTGGCCGCCGACACGCCCGAAACCGACATGTGGGGTGTGACAACGGCTGCGTCCCTATATATGGTGTCGAGCGCAGCTGGTTCGGCCGCTCATCCGGCGCGGTCGAGGCAACAGGGAACCCGGTGGAAATCCGGGACTGTCCCGCAGCGGTGAGTGGGAACGACCGCCGTCATCAGCACTGGGCCACCCATCGGCCTGGGAAGCGACGGCCACTAGGAGACCGGCGAGCCCGGTCGTGCCCGCGAGTCCGAAGACCTGCCAGCGCGCCGCGTACCCGCACCCGGGTGCGCGGCGGTCCGAGGCCGCGTGGGACGGCTGACGCCACCTGATCCCACGCCGCGCCGGCGTGGCGTCCGTCGGTGTCTGTCTCCTCGCGTCCGGGCCACCAGGTCTCGAACTCCGAGGAGCGAGTGGTGACAGTCACCCAGGTAGTCCCGGCCGCCGCCGACACGCCCGCGCGGCGGACGCCGATGCGGGTCCGCAAGCGCGACGGCGCTACCGAGCCCGTGGACGTGAACAAGATCGTCCGGGCGGTCGAGCGGTGGGCCGACGACCTGACCGACGTCGACCCGATGCGGGTGGCCACCCGCACCATCAGCGGCCTCTACGACGGCGCCACCACCGCCGAACTGGACCGGCTCTCCATCCAGACCGCGGCCGAGATGATCGGCGAGGAGCCGCAGTACTCCCGCCTCGCCGCGCGGCTGCTGGCCGGCTACGTCGACAAGGAGGTACGCCGGCAGGGCATCACCTCGTTCAGCGCGGCGATCCGGGTCGGCCACGCCGAGGGTCTGATCGGCGACGACACCGCCGCGTTCGTCGCCGCACACGCCACGACCCTCGATGCCGCCGTCGACCCGGACGGCGACCGCCGGTTCGAGTACTTCGGCCTGCGCACCGTGTACGACCGCTACCTGCTGCGCCACCCCACCAACCGACTGGTGCTGGAGACCCCGCAGTACTGGCTGCTGCGGGTGGCCTGCGGCCTGTCCCGGACGGCGGACGAGGCGGTCGGCTTCTACCGACTGATGTCCAGCCTGGCCTACCTGCCCAGCTCACCGACCTTGTTCAACTCCGGGACCCGGCACACCCAGATGTCCTCCTGCTACCTGGTCGACTCCCCGCTCGACGAGTTGGACTCGATCTACGCCCGGTACGCCCAGGTCGCCAACCTGTCCAAGTTCGCCGGTGGCATCGGCATCGCGTACTCCCGGGTCCGCTCCCGCGGCGCGCTGATCCGGGGCACCAACGGGCAGTCCAACGGGATCGTGCCGTGGCTGCGCACCCTGGACGCGAGCGTGGCGGCGGTCAACCAGGGTGGCCGGCGCAAGGGCGCCGCCTGCGTCTACCTGGAGCCGTGGCACCCGGACATCGAGGAGTTCCTGCACCTGCGGGACAACACCGGCGAGGACGCCCGGCGCACCCACAACCTGAACCTGGCCAACTGGATCCCGGACGAGTTCATGCGCCGGGTCGAGGCCGACGAGATGTGGTCGCTGTTCGACCCGCACGAGGTGCCCGATCTGCCCGACCTGTGGGGGGAGCGGTTCGACGCCGCGTACCGGGAGGCCGAGGCGCAGGGCCGGTACGTGCGGCAGGTCCCGGCGCGGGAGCTGTACGGCACGATGATGCGCACCCTGGCCCAGACCGGCAACGGCTGGATGACCTTCAAGGACGCGTCGAACCGGCTGTGCAACCAGACCGCCGAGCCGGGCAACGTGGTGCACCTGTCCAACCTCTGCACCGAGATCGTCGAGGTGTCCAGCGACGCCGAGACCGCCGTGTGCAACCTGGGCTCGGTGAACCTCGCCGCCCACCTCGCCGACGGCGGCATCGACTGGGAGCGGCTGCGCGCCACGGTGCGGACCGCGGTGACCTTCCTCGACCGGGTCATCGACATCAACTACTACCCGACCGCGCAGGCGGCGGCGAGCAACCCCCGCTGGCGGCCGGTCGGGCTCGGGCTGATGGGCCTGCAGGACGTCTTCTTCACCCTGCGGCTGCCGTTCGACTCGCCGGCCGCCCGGGAACTGTCCACCCGGATCAGCGAGGAGCTGTACCTGACCGCGCTGGAGACCTCCGCCGACCTGGCCCGCGACTTCGGCGCGCACCCGGCGTACCCGCAGACCCGGGCCGCGCGGGGCCAGCTCCAGCCCGACCTGTGGGGTGTCGAGGGTACCCAGACGGCCCGCTGGGACGCCCTGCGCGAGCGGGTCGAGGCGTACGGGCTGCGCAACTCGCTGCTGGTGGCGGTCGCGCCGACCGCCACCATCGCCTCGATCGCCGGGTGCTACGAGTGCATCGAGCCGCAGGTGTCCAACCTGTTCAAGCGCGAGACCCTGTCGGGGGAGTTCCTCCAGGTCAACACCGCTCTGGTTCGGGAGTTGAAGGCACGCGGTCTGTGGACCGAGCGGATCCGTTCGGCGATCAAGCGGGCCGAGGGGTCGGTGCAGGACATCGCCGAGCTGCCGGCCGGCGTACGGGAGCTGTTCCGCACCGCGTGGGAGCTGCCGCAGCGGGCGCTGATCGACCTGGCCGCCGCCCGCGCCCCGTTCATCGACCAGTCCCAGTCGCTGAACCTGTTCCTGGCCGCGCCGACCATCGGCAAGCTCTCCTCGATGTACCTCTACGCCTGGAAGGCCGGCCTGAAGACCACGTACTACCTGCGCTCGCGCCCCGCGACGCGGATCCAGCAGGCCACCGTCAGCGCCGTCGCCCCCGTCGTCGTCGACGCCGACGCGCTGGCCTGCTCACTGGAGAACCCCGAGTCGTGCGAGGCCTGCCAGTGAGCCCCGCCGACGCCACCACCACCGACGCCGCCACCGATACGAGGACCACGCACATGCTGCTCGACCCCGGGATGGACCTCACCCTGCGCCCGATGCGCTACCCGCACTTCTTCGACCGGTTCCGCGACGCCATCCGCAACACCTGGACCGTCGAGGAGGTCGACCTGCACGCCGACCTCGCCGACCTGGACAAGTTGTCGCCGGCCGAACGGCACCTGGTCAGCCGCCTGGTGGCGTTCTTCGCCACCGGCGACACGATCGTCGCCAACAACCTGGTGCTCAACCTCTACCAGCACGTCAACAGCCCCGAGGGCCGCCTCTACCTGTCCCGGCAGCTGTTCGAGGAGGCGGTGCACGTCCAGTTCTATCTGAACCTGCTCGACACGTACGTGCCCGACGAGACCGAACGCTTCGAGGCCTTCGCGGCGATCGAGAACATCCCCTCGATCCGGCGCAAGGCCGAGTTCTGCTTCCGCTGGATCGACTCCCTGGGCGACCTGCGGGAGTTGCGGACCCGCGACGACCGGCGGACGTTCCTGCTGAACCTGATCTGCTTCGCCGCCTGCATCGAGGGGTTGTTCTTCTACGGCGCGTTCGCCTACGTCTACTTCCTGCGCTCCCGCGGCCTGTTGCACGGCCTCGCCTCCGGCACCAACTGGGTGTTCCGCGACGAGTCCATGCACATGGCGTTCGCGTTCGACGTCGTCGACACCGTCCGCGCCGAGGAGCCGGACCTCTTCGACGACGACCTCGCCGACCAGGTCCGGCAGATGCTCACCGAGGCCGTCGAGTGTGAGGTGCAGTTCGCCGAGGACCTGCTGGGTCACGGCGTGCCCGGTCTGACCCTGGCCGACATGCGGGAGTATCTCCAGCACGTCGCCGACCGCCGCCTCGCCCAGCTCGGCATCCCGGCGCACTACGGGTCGAGCAATCCGTTCGGTTTCATGGAGTTGCAGGACGTGCAGGAGCTGTCCAACTTCTTCGAGCGGCGGGTGTCGGCGTACCAGGTCGGGGTGAGCGGCACCGTCGCCTTCGACGACGAGTTCTAGGCGGCGACCGATCCGGGGGCCTGGCGTCGCTTGGTGAGCCACCGCATCACGTGCAGGGGGTGCGACGCCGGGTCCTGGATCGGGTGGAAGACGTGTTCGACCACGCCGTCGGCGATGATCAACGTCAGCCGCTCGTAGAGCGTCATGTCGCCGGCGGTACGGGTCGGCAGACGCAGCGCGGCGGCCAGGGTCAGCCTCGGGTCGGGGATCAGCGGGTACGGCAGCCGCAGCCGGTGCGCGAGTTCACGCTGGTAGCCGGTCGACTGCGCGGACAGCCCGTACACCCGGGCGGCGCCGGCGGCGCGCAGCTCCGCGTGGTGGTCGCGGAACCAGGCGGCCTGCTCGGTGCTGCCCCGGGCGCCGTGGATCTCCAGCAGCCCATTGGGCAGGTCGACGCCCGGCCGCCCGGTCAGCGGGTAGACGAAGATGACGGTGCGCCCGGCGCCGAGCGCGCCGAGGTCGACCGGGCGGCCGTCGGTGCCGTAGAAGGACAGCGGTGGCACTGTGGCGCCGACCAGCCCGGTGGGGTCGGCGCCCTCCACCTGACTGCCGGGTACGACCTGGGTCGCGGCGGCGTCGAGGCGCGCGTCCAACGCGTCCCGCTGGGCGGTCAACCTGCCGATCCGTTCCTGCAGGTTGGTGATGGTGCTGCGGTACGTGGCCACCGCCGCAGCGCACACGTCGGTGTCGTCGGCACCACCGGCGATCGACTCGACGAACGGTCGGGTCTCCTCGACGGTCAGGCCGAGCGCCATCAGCTCGCGGATCTGGGCCACCAGCCGCACCGCGATCGGGTCGTACTCCCGGTAGCCGTTGCTCAACCGCCGGGGCACGACCAGCCCGGCCGACTCGTAGTACCGCAGTGCCCGGACCGTGGTTCCGGTCCGTCGTGCCAACTCACCCACCCGCATCCCGCGACCCTAAACCCGCACCCCGGGGTACGGGTCAACGTGTCCATCGTCGCGGTGTCAGGGCCGCCGTTTCCTGCCAGTCTGGCGGTGAAACAGCAGCTTGAGCAGGGAGTGTGCGATGACGGCAATCAGTCGGGTGCGGGGTCGGCAGATCCTCGACAGCAGGGGCAACCCGACGGTGGAGGCCGACGTGGTCCTCGCCGACGGGTCGACCGGACGGGCCGCCGTGCCGTCCGGCGCGTCGACGGGGGCCAACGAGGCGGTCGAGCGGCGCGACGGGGACCTGACGCGTTTTCACGGCAAGGGGGTCAGCGCGGCCGTCGCCGCGGTGAACGGGGAGATCGCCGACGCGGTGCGCGGGCTCGACGCGGAGGACCAGGCCCTGATCGACGAGACGATGATCGACCTCGACGGTTCCAAGGACAAGGGCCGACTGGGCGCCAACGCGATCCTGGCGGTGTCCCTGGCGACCGCGAAGGCGGCGGCGTCGGCCCACCGGCAGCCGCTCTACCGCTACGTCGGTGGCGTCGGCGCCCGCCTGCTGCCGGTGCCGATGATGAACATCATCAACGGTGGCGCGCACGCCGACAATCCGCTCGACTTCCAGGAGTTCATGATCGCCCCGGTCGGCGCGCGGACCTTCGCCGAGGCGGTCCGGATGGGCTCGGAGGTCTTCCACACCCTCAGGGCGTCCCTGGCCGCGGCCGGGCACAACACCAACGTCGGTGACGAGGGTGGCTTCGCCCCGAACGTCACGGACGCCGACGAGGCACTGCGGTTCGTGCTGCGCGCCATCGAGGACACCGGTTACCAGCCCGGTTCCGACGTGCTGATCTGCCTCGACCCGGCCAGTTCGGAGTTCTTCCGCGACGGCGTCTACGACTACGTCGGCGAGGGACGTCAGCGCACCGTCGACGAGCACATCGACTACCTGCTGGACCTGCTCTCCCGCTACCCGATCAGCTCGATCGAGGACCCGATGGCCGAGGACGACATCGCCGGCTGGCAGCGGCTGACGGCGGCGGCGGGGGAGCGCGTGCAGTTGGTCGGCGACGACGTGTTCTGCACCGACGTCGACCGGCTGCGTGACGGGATCGACGGCGGTTACGCCAACGCGATCCTGGTCAAGGTCAACCAGATCGGCACGCTCACCGAGACCCTGGCGACGGTGGACGCCGCCCACAAGGCCGGGTACCGGGTGGTGATGTCGCACCGCTCCGGCGAGACCGAGGACACCACCATCGCCGACCTGGCCGTCGGCGTCGGCTGCGGGCAGATCAAGACGGGTTCCCTGTCGCGCTCGGACCGCACTGCCAAGTACAACCAGCTCATCCGCATCGAGGAGGAGCTCGGCGACCGTGCCCGCTACGCCGGCGGCCGGTGACGGCGGTGCGGCTACCGTCGATCGGCGCACGCCACACAGGTACGCGCTGATGGGCGGGCGACGAGACGTTCGGCGGGAATGGGACGCAGACACCGTTCGCACACGCCGTAGCTGCCGTCGTCCACCCGCCGCAGCGCGACGTCCAACTCCGTCAGGCGTCGGCGGGTGGCGTCCAGGACGGCGATGAGCTGCGCGCGTTCGAAGGCGATAGTGCTGCCCTCGGGGTCGTGTTCGTCGTCGGCGTTGGACGACCGGGACGCCTCGAAGAGGCCCCGCAGGTCGCCCTCCAGGGCGGTGGCCTGAGCCTCGGTCTGCGCGCGCAGCCGCAGTAGCGCCTCGCGGACCGCGCCGGATTCGCTGGTCATCGTCGCTCCACCGTACTGCGCGCCTACATGAAGTTGCGGGTGTGCAGGGCGGAGAGCGCCGCCGCCTCGTCGGGCCGGAAACCCAGCCGGACGAGGCGGCGCTGGCGGCCCTGGTCCATGGCGTGTTGCAGAGCTTGCACCCGGTCGAAGCCGGCGGACACGTCGTCCGGATGCCACCCACCCGCCGCGAGCACCACCAGCGCGTCGAAGACGTCCGCGTTGAGCCCCGCGGTGTCGACCAGCGCGTCGTGGCGACGGTGGATGGCCGCGCGCAGCCGGTCGCGCAGCAGCGGATCGAGGTGCGCCTGATGTTCCAGGTGCGCCATGCCGAACACGACGTGCCGCCGTTCGTCCTGCATGGCGAGCCAGCAGATCCGACGCGTCACCGGGTCCGGGGCGTTCTCGTGCAGGAACGCGAGCAGATCGACGAAGCTGCCCTCGCCGAGCACGGAGAGCAGGAACGACGCCAACGCGAAGTCCGACTCCGCGACCAGCGTGAACAGCGACTGCCGGCCGCCGGCCGACGAGGTGCCCAACTCGGCGCCCCGCAGCAGCGCCCGCCGGCTGAAGACCTCCATGTGCCGGGCCTCGTCGGCCATCTGCACGGCGAGCAGCTGCACCACCTCCCGAAAGTGCGGGTGGATGCGCCCCACGAACCGGGCCGGCACGACGAGGGCGGCCTGCTCGTTCTCGACCAGGTAGGTCATCACCTGCACCACAGCGGCTTCGACGTCGGTCGGCAGCGCGAACGGGTCGTCCCACGGCACCGCGGTCTGCGGGTCCCACTGTCGGGCGGCGGCCTGCGCGTACAGCTGCGGGGCGATGTCGGCCCAGACCAGGTCGCGGTCGTCCAGGTCGAACCGGGCCTGCGGGCCTCCGGCTTCGAGGAGCGCGCCCCGGGCGCCGAGCCCCCACCGGGCCGGCGGACGGCTGCTGAGCACCGTCGGCAGGGCCGGCCCGGCCCGCTCGGCGCCGGACCAGCGGTCGTCGTCCGCCGACCCCCGGACCACCACCGCCACCAGATCGCTGCGGTCACCCCGATCCGGCCATTCGACCCGGTGGCCCCGAGCACGACACCAGGCGGGCAGGTGTACGCGCAACGCCGGGTCGCGGCCGGCGACCGCCAACCGGCCGCCGGGTGGCAGCCCACCCAGCGCGCGTTGCACGAGCAGGTGCGCACCCCGGGCGAAACCCAGGTCGCCGAGGTCGACCTCGGCGACGGGCGCCGCGCTCACGGCCGGTAGTCCGGGGCCGTCACCCGCCCGTCGGGGGAGTAGAAGCCGCCGGCGTCGACCGCCTCGGCCAGGGCTGCGTACCCCGTGGCGCGGCCGTCGCGCCAGGCCGTCAGCCCCTCCAGGTCGAGCAGCGGACGCACCTGCGGATCGGCGTACGACATGCCGAGCAGCAGCGCGCCGAAGAGCCGGACCCCGTCGGACTCCGGCGTGCGGACCGTCATGTTGCAGTGGTCGTAGGGGGCGGTCTGCGCCACGATCCGGGTGCCGTCGGGCGGTAACGTGCCCTCCTGGACGAACCCCAGATGGTTGGCGTCGATCATGCAGGCGGCGTCGACCTCCCCGGCCACCAGGGCGCGGGCCGCGTCGCGCTCACCGCCGATGTGGTCGCCGTGCAGGCCGACACCCACGTCGAAGCGACGGACGTCGACAGTCACCCCGGCCGCCGCGAGGTGGCCGAGCGGAATCAGCGTCGCCTGCGGACTGTCCAGCGCGCCGACGGCGACCACCCGCCCGGCGAGGTCGGCGATCTGGCGCACCGGCGACTCCGCACGGACCACCACGACCGAGGTGAGGTCCTGGTCGGTGTCGCGCATGGTGAGCGCGCGTACGCTCGTGCCGTTGGCGGCCGCCAGCCGCTCGGCGCGCAGCCAGGCCAGGGGAGAGTTCCAGGCCGCGTCGATCCGCCCGGCGACGAGGTCCTCGACCTGTCGCTCGTAGTGGGAGTAGAGGACGAAGTCGAAGTTCAGGCCCCGACCGCGCAGCCAGGCGCGGAAGCCCTCCCAGATGGTCACCACCTTCGGGTCGTACGCGACAGCGCCCATCAGAACGCCGGGCGCGGGCATCAGCGGTTCGCCTCGTCGAGCAGTGGCAGCCCGGTGGCGACCCGGCCGACGAAGTCGTGCAGCGCGTCGGTGGTGGGTGCCATCACCCGGGCCGCGCGGGCGTCCCGGAAACGGCGCTCAAGGCCCAACTCCTTGCGGAAGGCGCTGCCGCCGCAGAGTTGCATGGCACCGTCGGTCACGTCGGCGACGGTTTCGCCAGCGAGCGCCTTGACCTGGAGCACCCGCAGCATCGCGTCGTCCCGGCCGGTCTCCAGCGCGGTGAGCGTGTCGCCCAGGAAGGCGCGCAGCGCGTCGGTGCGGATCATCAGGCGTGCGAGGTCGCGTCGGGTGACGGGCGCGTCGCGCAGGGCCGCTCCGGTGTGCGCGAGCGTGGTGCGGGTGAGGTGGCGGCCGGCCTCGGCGACCGCGCTGGCCGCCAGACCGAGGCAGAACGCGGCGTTGAGCACCAGGAACCAGGGCAGGACCGCGCCGAGCGCGGTGTCGAGCCCGGCCCCGTCGGCCGCCATCCGTGCCGTCGACGCGACCCGGAGCCCGTCGGCGGTCATCGGCCGGGAACCGTTGCCGCGCAGGCCCAGCCCGTCGAAGTCTCCGGTCACGCTCAGGCCGGCGCTGTCGGCGGGTACGAGCCACAGCGTCATCGGGCCGGCACCGGGGGCCAGCGGAAGGCTCGACCACACGTAGCTGTTGGCCTCACCGGCCGAGGTGACCCAGCTCTTGCGGGCGTCGAGGCGGACCGTCTCGTCGGCGGCGGCTGTCGCGGTGCCGGTCGGCGACCAGAAGTGGCTGCGCGAGCCGTACTCGGAGAAGGCCAGCGTGGTGAGGTGGTCGCCTGCGGCGATGGCGGCGCGGACGTCGCGTGGGCCGTGGGCCTCGATGACGGCGGTCGCCGCGTAGTGCATCAGCACCACCATCGCGGTGGACCCGCACTCGGCGGCGAGGCGCTCGATGACCTCGGCGACCGCCCGCATGCCGTGGCCGCCGCCACCGATCTCGGTCGAGGACGCCAGGCCGAGCAGGCCGGCCGCGGCGAGGGCGTCGACACCGGGGCGGGGGAAGGCGCCGTCCCGGTCGACGATCGGCGCCTGCGGGCGGATCACGTCGTCGATCACCGGGCCGAGCGCGTCAGTGGGATGGGTGGCGGTCTGGGCGGTGTCCACACTCGTCGTCATGCCGGTACCCCTCTTCGGAGGCCGATGGGACCGCCGTCGACACTATCCGAACGCGAACACGCAGCGCGAGCGTCGAATCACCGTCCGGTGCGGGCGTTGTCCCGGTGCGGTCGGCTGTGCCCGTCGTCCCGGTCGATGCGCAGCTCACGTTCCAATTCGGTGATGACCGCCCGCAGGTCGTCCAGCCGTTGGGTGAGCGCGATCCGGTCCACCTCGTCCGGTACGCCGTCGCCGTCCTCGTCGTAGCCGGGAGCCAGTCGCTCGGTCATCTCCAACCGGCGGGCCTCCTCCATCGAGTTGACGATGACCGCGATGAGGATGTTGAGCAGCAGGTTGACGGTGATGACCACGTAGCTGACGTAGTAGAGCAGCGTCCACGGCGAGATCGCCATGCCCTGCTCGATGAGGTCCGGCAGCGTCTCCAGCGACAGCAGCACGAACAACGTCAGCAGCGACCGGCCGATGTCGCCGTACTCCTTCGGGTACGTGTTGCCGAAGATCAGCCAGCCGGCCATGCCGTACACGTAGAGCGTCACCACGGCCAGGGCGAGGAACCCGGTGACACCCGGCAGGCTGCGCCACAGCGCGGAGACGATGGTCCGCAGGCCCGGCGAGAACCGCACCAGGCGGACCATGCGGGCGACCCGCACGACCCGCAGCAGCGCCGGGTCGCCGTGCAGGCCCGGGATGAAGATCGCGGCGATCACCACGAAGTCGAAGACGTTCCAGCCGTGCCGGAAGAAGTCCTGTGGGCGCTTGCCGTACGCCGCCAACCGGATGGCGATCTCGACGACGAAGACGGCCCGGAAGAACACCTCCAGCCAGTGCAGCGCGGTGCCCGCCGGGCTCAGGTTGTCGTAGGTCTCCAGGCCGAGAACGATGCCGTTGGCGAGGATGACCACGACGATGGCGATCTCGAAGGGGCGGGACCGGGCCAGTCGGTCGCAACGGTCGGCCCAACCCGGCTGGTGCCGCTGTGGAGTGGCCGGCCCACCCCGTGGGGCGGGCACGGGTGCGTCGCTCACCAGGTGGCCGGCTCGATCGGGCGCGCCGAGCAGGTGACCCACCTCCGGCCGTCGTCGTCGCGGTGCCGATGGTGTGCGGACATGCCCACCAGCCTAGCCAAGATCAATGACAGTGGTCGACCACGCCGCCTCGCGGCGACGACCCGACCGGCGAACGGCGGTTGCCGTTTAGTGTGGATCGGTGAGTGACGTACCGCCGCGCGTCGGCGACGGCGACCGGCAGCCGATCTGGAGCAGGCCCGAACGGGGCAGCCGTGGCCCCGCCCCGGCGCGCAGCCGGGACAGCATCGTCGCCGCCGCCATCGCGCTGGCCGACACCGAGGGGCTGGCCGCGGTGTCGATGCGCGCCGTGGCCGCCGCGCTCGGCACCGGCGCCGGCTCCCTCTACCGCTACCTGTCGTCCCGCGACGACCTGCTGGACCTGATGACCGACCGGGCCGTGCGGGACCTGCGCCCGTACCCGCGGGTGGAGGGCGACTGGTTGGCGACGATGGTGCTGTTGGGCCGCCGGCAGTTGGCGCTGTTCGGCGCCCACCCGTGGTTGCTCGACGTGTTCCACCGGCCGTCCGGCATCGGCCCGGAGACCCTGGCCTGGTTCGACAACTGCATCGACGTCCTGGAACCCGTGCGCTGCCCGGTGGCCGCCAAGTTCGAGGCCATCGCGATGATGACCGGCGTGGCCAGCCTCTTCGCCCGTCAGGAGTCCGCCGCCGGGGCGTTCAGCTTCGCCGGGGTGGACCTCACGGCGTACCCGCACCTGGTCGCGGCGTTCGGTCAGCCCTCCGGGCCGACGCCCCGCGCGGACCTCGTCGAGCGGACCCTACGCGGTCTGCTGACTGGCCTGCTGCTCACCGAGCCGACCGAGGCGGGCTGACCGGGTCACGAAGCGGTGGTGAGGTACCGGCGGTAGCCGAGGGCGGACTGCGTGAAACCGACTGACGCGTAGAACTCGTGGGCGTCGGTGCGCGCGGCGTTCGACACCAGCTGGACCTTGTAGCAGCCGGCCGCCGTCGCGTCGTCGAGGGCCGCCAGCACCAGGGCCCGGGCGACGCCGCGACGGCGCCATCCGGGCGCGACCACCACGTTCTCCACCACCATGTACGGTCGCGCGCCGTGGGTGAGGTTGGGGGCGACCAGGGTGTCCAGGGTCCCCACGAAGGTGTCCCCGGCGACGGCCAGCAGGAGGCGGCGACCAGCCTGCGCGTGCAGGTCGCGCCAGGCGCTGGCCAGCCGGGAGGAGTCCGGCCGCGCGTCGCCGGGAGCGAGCTGCCACAGCACGTCGAAGACCCGCTCGGGGTCGTCCTGCTCGACGGCGGCGCGGACGACGACGTCGCCGCTCACCGGACCGACCCCCAACGGTCCGGGTTGGACCGCGCGGGGTCCCGACGTGGCGGCCCGGCGTGCCGGCGGAACCGGTCATTGACGTGCCTGAGCATGCCGCCGAGGATACGTGCCCGGCCGCACCAGGTGGCGGCCGGCGGGGATCTGCCCCGCCGGCCGCTTCGCTGGTGACCGGTCAGGCCCGGGGGGCCCGGATGGCGTCGCGCAGCGGGGTGCTCGGCCGGCCGAGCAGCCGACTGAGGTCGTCGCTGTCGGTCGCCAGCTCGCCGTCGGCGATCGACTGGTCGAGCGCGGCGACGAAGCCGGCGGTGCCGGCGTCCAGGCCGACGTTCTGCAGGGCCGAGGCCAGTTCGGCGGCCGACATGTCCTGGTGGACGACTGTGGTGCCGGTGACCTCGGTGACGGCCTCGGCCAGCTCGTCGAAGGTGAACGCGGTGCCGCCCAGTTCGTGGACGGCGTTGCCGTCCTCGTCGCTGGTCAACGCCGCCACCGCGGCCCCTGCGTAGTCGGCCCGGGTCGCCGCGGAGATCGTGCTGCCGCCGGTGGCGCCGAGGATGGTGCCGGACCCCAGGTACTGCGGCAGCTGGTCGGTGTAGTTCTCGGTGTACCAGCCGTTGCGCAGCACTGTGTAGCTCAGTCCGGACGCGGCGAGGACCTCCTCGGTGGCCTTGTGCTCCGGGGCGAGCGGGTTCGCCGTGGTGTCGGCCTTCAGGATGCTGGTGTAGACGAGACGCTCGACCCCGGCGAGCTTGGCGGCGTCGATGACAGCGGTGTGCTGTGCGACGCGCTGACCGGGGGTGTCGCCGGAGATGAGCAGCAGTCGGCGTACGCCGGCCACGGCGCCGGGCAGCGTCGACGGGTCGTCGTAGTTGGCCTTGCGGATCTCGACCCCGCGTGCGGCCAGATCGGCGGCCTTCTCCGGACTGCGGACGATGGCGGCGATCTCGACGGCGGGTACGCCGTTGTCGAGCAGTTGCTCGATCACCAGCCGGCCCAGTCGGCCGGTGGCGCCGGTGACGGCGTAGGTGGGCATGGGAACCTCCGAAGGGGTGATGACGAATCAGCAGGCACTTACGAATCTACAGCACTAACCAAGAATGGGGCATGAGATAGGCTGGTGAGGTGAGCGACAGGCCGGCCCAGGATCCGGCGGGGCCTACCCAGGAATTCGTCAGCGATGTCTTCGCGCGGGGTTGCACCTCCCGTGCCGCCTTCGAGGACGTCACCTCGAAGTGGGCCTCGCTGGTGCTGTTGGCGCTCGGCGAGGGTCGCTACCGGTTCAACGCGCTGCGGCGTCGCATCGACGGGGTCAGCGAGCGAATGCTCTCCCAGACCCTGCAGACCCTCGAACGCGACGGAATGCTCACCCGCGAGGTGCTCACCGCGATCCCACCGCGCGTCGAATACTCGTTGACCCCCCTCGGCGCCCGGGTCGCCGAGCAGCTGCGGGGTCTCGCCGATCTGCTGGAGGCGTCGGTGCCCGAGTTGCAGACCGCCCGCGACAGAAACGAGCGCGACCGAGGCTGACTCTCAGGTATTCAGCGTCTCGCGCGGCGGCACGCCGTAGCTGGCGTGGTACCGCGCGGTGAACCTGCTGTGGCTGGCGAACCCCCACCGGCTGGCGATCGCCGAGACCGTCTCCTGGCGTGGGTCGGCGCGGACCAGGTCGTGGTGTGCCCGAGCGAGCCGGAGCCGACGCAGGTAGGCCATGGGGGTGGTGCCGAGGTGACGGCGGAAGGCGAGTTGCACCGCCCGCAGCGAGACGCCGGCCGCGCCGGCGATGTCGGCCGCGCTGATGTCACGATCGGCGTGCTCCTCCAGAAACGCGATCGACCGCCGCAACGTGGCGGTGGTGGCGTCGTTCCGGTCCGCGGCGGTCGGTTCGGTGAACGCCGTGTTCGGGAAGACCGCGAGCGCCGCCGCGGCCAGCATCCGGGCGGCGTTGCCGATCACCAGCGATTGCGCCCCGTCGGTCGGGCTGTTCAACACGACGTCGCGGACGAAGCTCGTGGTGTTGCGCCACTGCCGGGCGAGGGCCGGACCGGCGGCACCCAGTTCGGTGAACTCGATCCGACCGGGCCGGCGGGCCGGCGCGGTGGTGGCCACCTGCGCCAGCACCGACAGATCCAGTACGCACAGCTCCACCTCACCGGGGTGCCACTGGACGGTGCACGGCTCGTCCGGCCTGGTGACGAGGAAGACCTCGCCGGGGCCGAACCGGTGGGCCGATCCGGCGCAGGCCCGGTCGACGCGCGCGCTGCGGGAGCGACCGATGACCAGCCCGCCGAGGGTGCTGGCATCGATCTCCAGGTGCCCGGTCTGGCTGGTGCTCGCGAGGGCGAACGGACCGGTGTCGACGCGGCGGTGGGTGAGCCGATATCCGTTCCTGCTGTGAATGCGCAGCTTCGGGTCGTACGTGGCGGAGAGGAATTCCTGGATGGCCGCCGGGTCACGACTGTCGAACTGGCGGGTCTGCACTGGCGATGACGTCATCCGCTGTCTCCGTCCGGTGGAGGTGCCGCCGGGTCGTGGAACGGGTGCCGACGGCAGGATCGGGACGTGCCGGGGTGCGCGGCGGTGACCCGGCACGTCGGTGGCCGGCGGTGCGGTGAGGTGGAACGTCGCGAGCGGGACGGCGGCGACCGGTCGAGGGCGTCGGATCTGGTCTGACCTCCCGTAACGCAGAGGCGCAATATCTGTAGATGGGAATGTCACCATACGGCAATCACCGACGTGCCGTCCTGCGAATCACTGTGCGGTGTCGGCAGCTCGACTTCGTTTTCCGGCTAACCCGCCTAATGGTTCTACGCCTGCTGTCCTAGCCACCCTCACCGAGGACAGCGAAATCTTGTTCATGATTCGTTCCGGGGGCGACCGGATCACCGCCGGGAAACCGGCCATCAAAGGGGGGAAGCGTTGGACAGTACTGATCCTGACCGCATCGTTCGGGTCGCCGTCGGCGAGGCGCTGGCCCGGGTGGCAGACGAGGACAGTCTGGGTCTGGGCGAGAGCGACGCGCTGGAAAGGCTCGGAGCCGGGCTGCGCGAGGTGCTGCGCCGCGCCATCGACGACCGGGTGCCACTGAGCACGCCGGACTTCGTCGACCTCTGCCGTGACCTCGGTCTGCACCGGGACGCCTTCGACCTGCTCGGGCACTACCTGATGACCGCCCTGCTGACCCAGCACGTCGGACCGGATGCCCTGATCCGCGTCGGGGTGCTCCTCGGCACCGTCGGACGGTACCTTCCCGGCGCCCGTCCGGCGCCCCACCGCAACGAGGGCCCCGCCACCCGGCGACACGACGTGCGCTCGGACAACAGCGTCGTCGGCCGGTACCGCCGCGCCAAACTGCCGGAACACCTGCCCAACCCGCCAGGTTGGACCTGCACCGGCTGCGGCCGCGAGTGGCCCTGCGCCACCAAGCAGAGTCAACTGCTGGCCGAGTTCGGCGGCGCGCGCGCCTCCCTCGCGGTCTACCTCGGCTCCTGCCTCGTCGCCGCCGCCGAGGACCTGCCCACGCTGCCGCTGCCTCGGGTCCGGCACCGGTTCCTCGGCTGGTTGCCGCGCGCCCGGATCTGACCGGCTCGCTGCCACCCGCCCGGCTCCCCACCGGTCGGAGCAGGGTGTTCATCGTGAGCACCCGCTGCGTACGGCGGGTGTTCACCGGCCTCTTCAAGGCTCCTTGATCGAAAGATCATTCGCTTGATCGAGGAGAGGTACCCACGTGTCAGACAGGCATTCCGAAGAGACCGAGCACCCGCAGCTGTCCCGGCGCAAGCTGGTCAAGTATGCGGGCGTCGGCGCGACGCTGGCCGCGGCCAGCCCACTGGTCGGCGCCGGAGCGGCGTGGGCCGACGAGGACCGCCGGCCGGCCGACCACGACAAGCCCGACCGGGGTGACTCCAAGAACCGGGTGTGGCGGGCGGGTGACCACCACGTCCACTCCGAGTACAGCGGCGAGTTCGACACCACGAAGTCCCCGGTCGTCTTCCACAAGGGCGCGGACGCGGTCTACCCGATCGTCACCAACGCCATCATGGCGAAGAACTTCGGCCTGACCTGGGCGATGTGCACCGACCACGGTGGACCCACCCACTCGAAGGTGAACATCGAGCAGGCGTACCCCGACCTGCTGCGTTCCCGCAAGCTGGTCCCCGAGGTGCTCCAGTTCTGGGGCATGGAGTTCGACGCGCCCTCGCTGGACCACCACACGCTGATGATCCCGCGCCACGACGACGAGGCGAAGCAGCTCTTCGAGTTGGAGAGCCGGTTCGCCAAGTACGACGCGTTCCCCACCGACCCGACCCGGGACACCGAGGCGAAGATGGTGGAGTTCCTCAAGGTCGCCCGGGGCATGCCGCACAAGCCGCTGGTGATCGCCCACCACGCGTCCCGTTCGGCGCCCGGCCTCGGCGTGTACGGCCAGGACACCCCGCGCGAGTTCCGCAACGGCAACAATGCCGCGCCGGACGTCTACATCGGCTTCGAGGGCGCACCCGGGCACCAGGCCGGCCCGCTCAACGGCGGCGCGCGCGGCGGGTACGGCAACCACCCCACCTACGGCGGCTTCGACCAGATGACCGCCCGGGTCGGTGGGCTGTGGGACTCACTGCTCGGCGAGGGTCGGCGCTGGTGGATCACCGCCACCTCGGACTCGCACGTGCACTGGACCCGTGGCGGGTCCGACTTCTGGCCGGGGGAGTACAGCAAGACCTACGTGCACGCCCGCCAGGACTACGGCGACATCATGGACGGCCTGCGCAACGGCCGGATCTGGGTCACCACCGGTGACCTGATCCGCAGCCTCGACGTCACCGCCACGTCCCAGGGCAAAACCGCCGAGGTGGGCGAGACGATCACGGTGAGCCGTCGGAGCCGTACCGACGTCGACATCGAGATCACCTTCCGCCCGCTGGGTGGGGTGAACGCGAACGGCGACCGGCCCGAGGTCCGCCGGGTCGACCTGATCGTCGGCCAGATCACCGGCCCGAGCGCCAGCCTGGACGCCGACACCAACCCCACCACCAAGGTGGTGGCCCGGTTCGGCCCGCGCGACTGGCGTCGGCAGGGCGACAGCTACGTCATCCGGCACACCCTGCGCAACGTCGAGGCGGACACCTACGCGCGGGTGCGTGGCACCAGCACGGACGAGGCCGAGCCGCTGGCCGACGGCCTGGAGAGCCCGTGGGACGACCTGTGGTTCTACTCGAACCCGGTGTTCGTGCACGTGCGCTGACCGGGCGCGGTAGCGATACCGCGGGGTCGCCCGGCACCGCTCGACGAACGACGTCGGGTGGTGCCGGCCGCCCGCGGTCAGATATCCACTGGTCAACCGGTGCTTCGGCGGGTTCGGGGGGAGGCGGTTCGTCCGCTTCGCGCCGCCGCGGCACCGGTCCGGCGGGCGGTGGGCGACGCCGGCTCGGCGTGCACCTCGGTCACCACCTCACAGAGGTCACGCAGCGGGTCCGCCGCCTGGGCCGAACAGGCGACCTTCTGCAACAGGGACCGCAGCGTCGCCGACTCGGGAGGCGTGAGGGCACCCAGCAGATGCGACTCGACCTGCCGCAGTGCCGCTCGCCGCTGCTCCCACGCGGCACGACCGGCGTCGGTGACCTCGATCAGCCGGTTGCGTCGGTCGGCCGGGTCCGCGCGACGGGCCACGAAGCCGGGCCCCTCCAGGTCATCGATCAGGTACGTGAGGACGGTGCGGTCGATGCCGATCTCCTCGGCGATCGCGCCCTGGTTCCGGGCCGGTCCGTTGATCGCCGCGGTGAGCAGCTGGTAGCCACGAGGGCCGCCCGGGAAGTCGGTGAGCGCGTGCTCGGCCGCGCGGATGTAGCCGCGGAAGACGATCCCGAGCATCCAGCCCAGGTCGTCGTCGAGCGGATCGGGCCGGCCCGGCCGGTGAGTGGCACCCGTCATCCCCCGAGAATAGCGCAGTGAGCCAGACCTTGATGGCAGCAGATGTTCTGTGTGGCATAAGGTTAAGGTCACGACGCATCAGCCGACGCGTCGGGCGAATCGGGAGGCTCGCAGATGAGCGACTACGGCCACGACCTGGTCTTCGGATCCTTCGTCACGCCCAGCGCAGGCGATCCGGACCGTACGGTCGGCGTCGCCGTCCTGGCCGAGCAGGTCGGGCTGGACCTGGTCACCTTCCAGGATCACCCGTACCAACCGGCGTTCCTCGACACCTGGACGCTGCTGAGCTTCGTCGCGGCCCGTACCCACCGGGTGCACCTCGCGGCGAACGTGACGAACCTGCCACTGCGCCCGCCCGCGGTGCTCGCCCGCAGCGTGGCCAGCCTCGACCTGCTCAGCGGTGGCCGGGTCAGCCTCGGCCTCGGGGCGGGCGCGTTCTGGGACGCCATCGAGGCGATGGGCGGCCGGCGGTTGACCCCCGGCGAGGGCGTGCGGGCGCTGACGGAGGCCATCGAGGTCATCCGTCAGCTCTGGGACGTCGAGACGCGCGGCGGAGTGCGGGTCGACGGCGAGTTCTACCGGGTGGTGGGCGCCAAGCGCGGTCCCGCCCCGGCCCACCACACGCCGATCTGGCTGGGCGCGTACAAGCCCCGGATGCTCCAGCTCACCGGCCGTCGGGCCGACGGCTGGCTGCCCACGCTGGGCTACCTCCAGCCCGGCGACCTGGCCAAGGGCAACGCGATCATCGATGACGCCGCGCGGGAGGCCGGCCGGTCACCGCAGGACGTGCGCCGGCTGCTCAACATCGCCGGACAGTTCTCGGCCGTCGGGCGCGGCCCGCTGGACGGGCCCGCCGAGCAGTGGGCCGAGGAGCTGGCCGAGCTGGCGGTGGAGGACGGCGTCGGCACCTTCATCCTGGCCAGCGACGACCCCGACGACCTGCGCCGCTTCGCCGGCGAGGTCGCCCCCGCCGTCCGTGAGCTGGTCGCCGCCGAACGGGAGAGGGGCGCGGCGCCAGGGCGTACGCCAGCACAGCCGGACCCCGAGCCCGAGCCGGCGGCGGTCGTCGCGGCGCCGGTGCGGGGGAGCCGCGCCACCGCGACTGGCGGCGCGTTCGCCGTGGTGCCGACCCCCGACGACGGTGTACGGCGAAGCGAGCGGCGGGTGTGGGACGAGTCGACCCGGCCGAGCGGGCCCGCGCCCGACCCGGAGCGCACGTACACCCCGCAGGAGCAGGCCACCGGTGCGCACCTCGTGCAGATCCACGACGGTCTGCGCGCCGAGCTGGCCCAGATTCACGACCTGATCGACCAGGTGGCGGCCGGCGAGATCGATGCCGGCGCGGCCCGCTCCCACATCAACACCATGACCATGCGGCAGAACAGGTGGACGCTCGGCGTCTACTGCGAGTCGTACTGCCGCATCGTCACCACCCACCACACCATCGAGGACCAGTCGTTCTTCCCCCGGCTGCGGGCGCGCGACCCTCGACTCGGCCCGGTGGTCGACCGGTTGGAGCAGGAGCACCACGTCATCCACGACGTGCTCGAGGGCGTCGACCGGGCGCTGGTCGCGTACGTCGGGTCTCCGGACGGCCTCGCCGAGCTGCGGGCCGCTGTGGACCTGCTGACCGACGCTCTCCTGTCGCACCTCAGCTACGAGGAGCGGGAGCTGGTCGAGCCGTTGGCGCGGTTGGGCATCGCCTGATCGGCGGGGCGCCGTCGCGGCGGGTCGAGGGTTCCCCGATCTGATCTGAGAGGCTACTCTCGAAACATGTCTCTCAAGAACCCGTACGGGGATTTCGAGATCACCGAGCCGCAGGCCCTCCGGGCGCTGGCCCATCCGGTCCGGCTGGCCATCCTCGACCGCCTCCAGCGGCACGGCCCGGCCACCGCCACCGGGCTCTCGCCGCACGTCGGGGCCACCCCGTCGGTGGTCAGCTGGCACCTGCGACACCTCGCCACGTTCGGCCTGGTCGTCGACGCGGAGGGCACCGCCAGCAAGCGTGAGCGCTGGTGGCAGGCCGCGGCCCGGGGCTTCCGCTTCGAGCTGCCCGACGACGCCGAGGGGCAGGCCGCCGGCCGTCAACTCCGCGGCGAGATGTTCGCCAGGACCGCCGAGGCGCCGCAACAGTGGCTGCTGCACGACGAGCCCCGGCTGGACGCGCAGTGGCGCGGCGTGGCCGGAGTGGCCGACACCCGGTTCGTGGCCACCCCCGAGGAGCTGCAACGGCTGGAGGCCGCCATCGAAGAGTTGCTCGCCCCGTACGTGCGGCGCAAGGACGACGACACGTCGCCGGCCGACGCGCGAACCGTGCGGATGCTGCGCTACCTGCTGCCCGAACCCGGCGACGACCCGGCCGCGTCATGACCGCCACCGCCACCGCCACCGCGCCGCCCCTGCACCGCGACCGGCGGTTCCGCACCTTCTGGATCAGCGAGACGATCTCCCAGTTCGGTGACCGGATCAGCGAACTGGCCCTACCGCTGATCGCCGTCACCCTGCTCACCGCGACACCCGTGCAGGTCAGCGTCCTCACCGCGTTGATCTGGCTGCCCAACCTGCTGGGCCTGATCCTGGGTGCCTGGGTGGACCAGCGCACCCACAAACGCCGACTCCTCATCATCGCGGACCTGATCCGCGCCGCGGTGCTGCTCAGCCTGCCGGTGGCCTACCTGTTCGACGCGATCACCCTCACCCAGCTCTACCTGGTGGCACTGCTCACCGGCGTTGGGGCGGTGCTCTTCGCCATGGCGCGTCAGGCATTCTTCGTCGCCCTGGTGCCGCGCTCGGCGTACGTCGACGCGACCAGCAAGCTCAGCATGAGCCGGTCGCTGTCCTTCATCGCCGGCCCGGCCGTCGGCGGTGGACTGGTCCAGGCGCTCAGCGCCCCGGTCGCGATCGTCGTCGACGCGGTGTCCTTCCTCGGCTCCGCGGTGCTGCTCAGCCGCATCCCGGTGACCGAGCCGCCGCCCCCGCCCCGTCGGACGTCGACGTTCGGCCTGGTCCGCGAAGGGCTGGTGCTGGTGCTGCGGCACCCGGTGCTGCGGGCCGCCCTCGGCTGCACCAGCACCGTCAACTTCTTCACCTTCATCGCCAGCGCGTTGCTGGTGCTCTACGCCAGCCGTGACCTCGGCCTGTCGGCCGGCGCGATCGGCATCGCCTTCGGGTTCGGCGCGCTCGGCGGGTTCGCGGGCGCGGCGCTCGCCCCACGGATCTCGCGCGCGATCGGCCTGGGCCGCACCGCCATGATCGGCGCGATGCTCTTTCCCGCACCGCTGGCACTGACCGCTCTGGTGTCCGGATCCACCTGGGCGAAGGTGGCCATGCTGGCGGCCATCGAGCTGGTCTCCAGCGTCGGGGTGATGCTGATGGACGTGAACCTCAACGCCCTCCTCACCGCCGTGACACCCGACGACGCGCGAGGACGCCGGGCCGGCGCCTACAGCGCCGTCAACTACGGCATCCGACCGCTCGGCGCGCTGGTCGGCGGCGCGTTGGGCACCACCATCGGGCTGCGGCCCACCCTGGTCATCGCCGGCCTGGGCGGCGTGCTCGCCGTGCTGTGGTTGCTCGCGTCACCGGTGCGCCAGATCAGAACCCTCGACGAACCGGCGGCCTGACCACAGGGGCGGGGCCCGGTCGCGCCGCCGCTCGGCCACCGGGCCCGCGCCCCCGAACGGGCGGCACCTGTCCGAGGCCCGCGCCACCCGTCACCACCGGGTCAGGCGACCTCCGCCAGCAGCACCCGGGCCAGCTCGGCGGGCTGGGAGAACATCGGCCAGTGGCCGGTGTTCATCGTGACGAGTCGCCAGTGGTCGCTGGTCAGCAGCGCGGCCACCGTGTCGTTGGGCTCAGGCCCGTCGAGCAGGCACTTCACGTACGTCGCCGGCAGCTCACCCAGTGGTCGGCTCAACAGGGCCGGCTCGGTCAGCGTGCCGCCCGGGTGTGGAGTGGACCCCTCCACCAGGCGAGCGATCTGCCCGTCGGTGAGCCCCTGACCGTCGAGATCGGCAGCGCCGAGCGGAGCCCAGTGCCCGCCGTTGTCGACGAGCTGTGCCTCGAAGGCGGCCTGGCCCTGCCACCAACCGGAGGCGAACGACCCGCCGTCGACAGGCACCTCGGAGTCGACGAAGACCACCCGGGTCAGCCGGTCACCGATCCGCTCGGCGGCCTGACCCACCGGGATGCCCGAGTAACTGTGCCCGACCAACACCACGTCGCGCAGGTCGTGGCGCTCGATCTCGTCGACGATGTCCCGCACGTGGGTCTGCTGCCCGGCGGGCACCTCCCGCCGCTCGGCGAGACCGGAGAGGGTCAGCGGGTGGGTGCCGTGGCCGGCCGCCCGCAGTGGCGGGACCACCTCGTCCCACGCCCACGAGCCCAACCACGCCCCCGCCACCAACACGAAATCAGCCATGGCGCGGAGCCTAACGGCGACCTGCGACAGGTCGGCGGGTCACGACCGGGTGCCGTCCTCGGGCGGCGGACACCTGCGGCGGACCCGTCGGCGGCGGCACCCACCGCAGCTGGGCAGCGGGGGCCGTTGGACAGTCAGACGTGGTCGCGCGGGGGCGGCCCGGCCTCGACGGGCATCCGGTAGATGTGCACCGGGTAGTCGACGGCCGACCGCCCGCCGTTGAGCCCGGCGGTCAGGTGCAGCTGGGCCGCCGGCATCCAGAGCCGGGCCTCGGCGTCGATCCACATCGCGTCCACCCACGCCAGCCGGGGATCGGCGACCAGCGTCCGGACGCTGCGGTCGGGTGCGAGGGCGAGGACGTGTCGTCGTTCCACGTCGCTGAGGTAGATGATGCCGGTGGCGTCGATGGCAGTGCCACCGGTGCTGGGTGTGTCGCACCACCGCTCGACCCGCCGGGCCAGCTCCTCGGCGGACACCGACGGGTCGTCCAACCAGCGGGTGGCGATCCGGGACATCCCGCCGGAGGCCGGCTGGTAGTAGAGCCAGCGACCGTCCGGCGACACCTCCAGCTGGTCGACGTGCAGGCGTACCTCGGCACCGTCCGGGTCACGCAGCCTGCGACCGTCGGCGACCAACGGCCCGCCCACCGTGCTCGGATGCCCGTCCAACACCCGCCGGGACCGACCCGAGTCGAGGTCCAGCACGATGATGCCGGCGGCCCCGGCGTCGCTGAGGTACGCCATCGGGCCGTTGAACCGGACGTCGTCGACGTAACTGTCCGGGTGGACCGCCTCGTCGAGGTGGTAGACCCGATCCACCTGGTCGCCGTCGAGGTTCACCGCGATCAGCCGGGCGCCGCCGGGCACCTGCGCGCCGGCGACCTGTGGCGTGCCCGAGTCGACGATCCACAACCGGCCGTCCGGGCCGGTGCGCAAGCCGTTGACGTGCACGAACGCCCCGTCCGGCGGCTGGTCGGCGCGGTTCCACGCGGCGTCGGGGTACGGCTCGCGCCGGCCGTCCGGCAGCGCCTCGACCACCTGCACGCCGGGCCGGTCCGCCGACGGGTAGCTGAGGAACACCCGACCGCGCAGTGTTGTCACACCGGTGCACACCCGGTCCTCGTGCAGCACCGACGTCAACCGGGGATCCTCCTCGGTGGGCAGCGACGACATCGACCCGCTCCTCACCCGCCCATCGGCGTCCTCGGCTCACGCCGGTGCCGACGGCTCCGGCCATCGGGCCCGGTATCCCCCGAGCGCGCCGCCCGAAACCGCCGGTCGGCGGGCAGCGCGGGCGCTCAGCGGGACGGCGGCACCGTGGGCCCGACCCGCGCGGCGAGCCGCTTCGGGGCCAGGACGCAGAAGCTCTCGGTGAGCAACTCACCCACCTCCTCCCAGTCGGTGTCCCCGTCCACGATCATGCCCAGCACGTTCGCAGCCCAGTCCGGTTTGTAGAACGGGTGGCCCACGCCGAGGAGCCCGGCGATCTCGTCGAGTGGCGACCGGAAGGTCAGCAGGCAGGCGGGCCGGTCGAGGGCGGCGGCCCGGGCGTGGACCGGCTGACGGTCGGGGTCGACGGTGAGCACGTGGGCGAAGGTCCGCTTGCGGATGCGCCAGCGGATGCCCACCCAGGCGGGCTCTTCGTAGGTCTCCGGCAGCCCGAGGCAGATCGGCCGCAGCCGGTCGAGGACCTCGGGTGGGACGTCTCCGGGTGCGGTCACGGGCAACGACGCTAACCGGTGGGTGTGACAAGTCCCGCCCGTCGAACCCGGGCCGGGCCGGTGGTGCGGGGCCGTGCCGATCGGCCAGGATGGGCGGGGCGACAGTGGGCCGTCGCCCCGCCCGCCCCCCGTGCCCGCTGAGGAGTGCCGTGCCGTCCACCCTGCTCTCCCGCCGTGACCTCGACTTCCTGCTGCACGAGTGGCTGCGGGTGGCCGACCTCGTCGAGCGCCCCCGCTACGCCGAGCACTCCCGGGAGACCTTCGACGACGCCCTGGACCTCGCCGAGCGGGTGGCCACCGAGCAGTTCGCCCCGCACAACCGGGCCGCCGACCTCGCCGAGCCCACCTTCGACGGGCAGCGGGTGCGGCTGATCCCGCAGGTCCGGGCGGCGTTGGACAGCTTCGCCGAGACGGGCCTGCTCACCGCCGGGCTGGACGCCACCGTCGGTGGCCTGCAACTGCCGCACGCGGTCGCCGCGGCCTGCTTCACCTGGTTCCAGGCCGCCAACGTGGCCACCTCCGCGTACCCGTTCCTCACCCTGGGCAACGCCAACCTGCTGCTGGCGCACGGCAGCCCCGAGCAGGTGGACACGTACGTGCGGCCCATGTTGGACGGTCGGTTCTTCGGCACCATGTGTCTGTCCGAGCCGCACGCCGGCAGCTCACTGGCCGACATCACCACGCGCGCCGAGCCGCAGGAGGACGGCACGTACCGGCTCTTCGGCACCAAGATGTGGATCTCCGGTGGCGATCACGAGTTGGCGGAGAACATCGTCCACCTGGTGCTGGCCCGCATTCCGGGCGCGCCGCCCGGGGTCAAGGGCATCTCGCTGTTCATCGTGCCCAAGGTGCTGGTCGGGCCGGACGGGTCGCTCGGCGACCGTAACGACGTGGTGTTGGCGGGGCTCAACCACAAGATGGGGTTCCGGGGCACCACCAACACCCTGCTCAGCTTCGGCGACGGCGCGCACACCCCGGCCGGTCGCCCCGGAGCGGTCGGGCACCTGGTGGGCGCGCCCCATCAGGGTCTCGCGCAGATGTTCCACATGATGAACGAGGCCCGGATCGGGGTCGGGGCCGGCGCGACCGCGTTGGGTTACACCGGCTACCTCAAGAGCCTGGCGTACGCGAAGGAGAGGCCGCAGGGCCGGCCGGTCGGCGCGAAGGACCCGGCCACCGCGCAGGTGCCGATCATCGACCACCCCGACGTACGGCGGATGCTGCTGGCCCAGAAGAGCTACGTGGAGGGGGCGCTGGCACTGGTGCTCTACTGCGCGCGGCTGCTCGACGAGCAGAAGACCGCCCCGGCCGAGGCCGACCGCGAGCGCGCACACCTGCTGCTTGACGTGCTCACCCCGATCACCAAGAGTTGGCCGTCGCAGTGGTGCCTCACCGCCAACGACCTGGCGATCCAGGTGCTCGGCGGCGCTGGCTACACCCGTGACCACGACGTCGAGCAGCACTACCGGGACAACCGGCTCAACCCGATCCACGAGGGCACCCACGGCATCCAGGCGCTGGACCTGTTGGGGCGCAAGATGACCATGCAGGGCGGCGCTGGTCTCGTCCTGCTGACCGCGACGATCGGCGACACGGTCGAGCGGGCCCGGCAGGCCGGTGGCGGGGCCGCCGAGCTGGCGGGCCGGCTGGCGGCGGCGGTGGACCGGGTCACCGCTGTCACCAGTCGACTGTGGGCCGACGGTGACCCGGTGCTGGCGCTGGCCAACGCCAGCGCCTACCTGGAGGCCGTCGGGCACGTGGTGATCGCGTGGATGTGGTTGGAGCAGGTGCTGGCGCTGCCGCCGGAGGGGGCCGGCGACGCGTTCCACGCCGGCAAGCGGCAGGCCGCCCGCTACTTCTTCACCGTCGAGCTGCCCCGCACCGGGCCGCAGTTCGACCTGTTGGAGAGCCGGGACCGGACCACGCTCGACATGCGGCCGGACTGGTTCTGACCGGTCAACGCCGTCGGGACTGGTGGTTCATGGCCTGCCGCCCCTTGACGACGCCCCAGACGATCACGATCACCAGCGCGATCAGACCGATGATGATCAGCCAGCGGACCGCTTCGAGGAGCAACCCGAGCAGGATCAGCACGCCGGCGACCACGCCGACGACCCAGAGCAGTGCACGCATGTCGACCTCCCGTAACCGGCCGCGTCTGGTGCGGCCGACCCGGGTACACGTTCCCCGTCCGGCCGACACCATGCCGATTGATCGACTCGGGTTCCCCACGGTGGTGTTCGGCGCGTGGCGACACCCCGACGTCCTGAGGTGCGATCCGGGCGCTCAGCCGTCGGCGCGCGCCACGTAGACGGTGTTGGCCGACTCGCCACCGGTCAGCGGGTTGGCGAACGGCACGACGTGCGCCCGCACGTCCACGAACACCTCGGTGAGCGACGCGGTGAACTCGGCGTCCGGCGGGTCGTCCGACCAGAGCGCGAAGACACCCCCGGGCCGCAGCAGGGCGGCCAGGCGGCGCAACCCGGCCGGCGGGTAGAACGCCGCGTGGCTCGGGTGCAGGACGTTGCGGGGGGAGTGGTCGACGTCGAGCAGCACGGCGTCGAAGCGTCGACCGGGCACCTCGCTGTCGAAACCGGTGTCACCGGCCACCGCCGCGAAGAAGTCGGCCTGCACGAAACGGGTCCGGGGGTCCTCGGCGAGCCCCGCCGCGAACGGCAGCAGCCCGCGCCGGTGCCAGTCGATCACGTCCTCGATCGCCTCCACCACGAGCAGTGAGCGCACCCGGGGGTCGCCCAGCGCCGCGCAGGCGGTGTAGCCCAACCCGAGACCGCCCACCACCACGTCGAGCGAGTCACCGGTCACCTCGGCGAGGCCGAGCCGGGCCAGCTCGATCTCCGCGACCGGGAAGAGGCTGGACATCAGATACTCGTCGTCGAGCTTGACCTCGTACACCTCGACCTGGAGTGCCGGGTCCCGGCGCCGGCGCAGGCTGATCGCGCCGATCGGAGTCTCCCGCCAGGCCAGCTCTTCGAAACGCGCGCCCACGGGTGCCCTCTCGCCGCCGGATTCGTCCCCGGATGGTACCGGTTGCCCCGCCGCCGACGGCCACGCAGGGTCCACGGAACATCGACGCAGCGCATATCCTGTGCCCGGTCGATCCACCGGAGGGGACTCATGCCGTCGCGGCAGGACCAGCTGCACTCCTACCAGTTCAGCGTCCAGCGGGCGGTCGCCGCCCTGGTCATGCGGGAGACCGATCCCGCGCAGTCGCCGTTTCGGCGGCTGGCCGGTGCCGGCCTGGCCAGCGTCCTGGTGGCGGTGATCGGGCTCGGTGGTTTCGCCCTCTACGGGCTGTTCGCCGGCGGCGGCAAGGGGTGGCGCGACCCAGGCGCGGTGATCGTGGAGAAGGAGTCCGGCGCCCGGTTCGTCTACCGCGAGCAGAAGCTGCACCCGGTGCTCAACTACGCCTCGGCGCTGCTCATCGTCGGCGCGGACCGGTCGAAGACCGTGCTGGTGTCCCGGCGCACGATCGACGGGGTGCCGCGCGGGCTGCCGTTGGGCATCGCCGACGCCCCCGACTCGTTGCCCGCCCCCGGCCGGTTGGCCGCCACGGCGTGGACGGTCTGCTCGACGATCCCGGCCGGCGCGGGCGCCCAGGGGCCCCGCTCCGCGTTGCTGATCGGCACCGAACCCGACGGTGGCCGGCCACTGGGCGACGACGCGCTGCTGCTGCGCCACCCCGACGGCGGGCTGCACCTGGTCTGGCACCAGCGGCGTTACCTCGTCCGCGATCCCAGCCGGGTGCTGGCGGCGCTCGCCACCACCCGGGCGCAGGCGGTTGCGGTGGCGCCGGCACTGCTCAACTCGCTGCCTGCCGGCGTCGACCTCGCCCCGCTCGACCTGCCCGCGCTGGGCCAGCCGGCCTCCCGGGTGCCGGGGGCCGCGATCGGCACCGTCTACCTGGTGAGCAACTCCGGTGGCGGTCGGCAGTACGCGGTGGCGCTCGACGCCGGCCTGGCCGGCATCACCGAGTTGCAGGCGGGGCTGTTGCTGGCCCGCACCGGGCAGGTCGCGCCGGTGCCGATGACGTTGGGCCGGTTCGCCGCGTTGCCCACGGTGCCCGATCTCGCCCCGACCGGTCCGAACGCCCCGCCGCCGGCCCCGCCCCGGCTCGCGAGCGCCGACGGCGGTGCGCTCTGCACCCGCCTCGGCGACGACGGCGGGGTGGGTGAGGTGCGCTGGGGCGTACCGCTGCGGGACCTGACGGCCGTGCCGCGCACCGCGCCGACCGGCGGCGCGGTGCTGGCCGACCATGTGGTGGTGGAGCCGGGCCGCGGCGCGGTGGTCGAGGCGGCGGCGGCGCCCGGCGCGACCGGCGGCGCGGTCTCCGTGGTCACCGACCTGGGCCGACGGTACGTGCTGGCCGACCGGGAGGTGCTGCCGATGCTCGGCTACCGCGACGTGCGACCGGTGCGCCTGCCGGCCGGGCTGGTCAGCCTGGTGCCCGCCGGCGCCACCCTCGACCCAACGGCCGCCCGAGCGGCCCCCACCCCCAACTGACCCCCACCGCACCCTCCCACCCCCGCCACAACTGCGGTGATCAAGAGGTTTGCGTCAGAATGTGGCGCGAAGCTGACGCAAACCTCTTGATCACCGGGAAGCGGGGAGGCGGCGCTGGCGCTCAGTCTGCTGGGCGGCGCAGGACGGTGACCGCGAACGCGGCGTCGTCGCGCCACGGGCGCAGATCCCAGGTGGCGAAGCGGTGCTCCACGCGCAGCCCGGCGGCCACCGCGTCGGCGTCGAACGCGGTCAACGGGTAGCCGCGCTCGGTGCCGAAGCCCACCGCCAACACGCCGTCGGGTCGCAGGTGCGCGGCCACCCGGCGCAGCACCTGCGGTTCGGTGCCGACAGCGACGAAGGCGAGCACGTTGCCGGCCAGCACGGCCGCGTCGAACGGCTCCGCCTCACCCAGCGCCGGCAGGTCCAGCTCGGCGAGGTCGGCGACCAGCCACGTCGGGCCGGGATAGTCGGCGCGGGCGGCATCGACCAGGGCCGGGTCGGCGTCCACCCCGACCACCGTGTGCCCCCGCTCGGCCAGCGCGGCGCCGACGCGGCCGGTGCCGCTGCCGGCGTCGAGAATCCGTGAGCCGGGCGCGACGAGGGCGTCCACCAGGCGGGCCTCGCCGGCCAGGTCCTCGCCCTCGGCCGCGAGCTTGCGGAACCGGTCGATGTACCACTGTGAGTGCTCGGGACCGGTGTCGGTCGCCCAGCGGGTCGGGTTGGCCATGAGGCCACCGTATCCGGGCCGGTGGGGGGCGGGCGGACGACCCGGACGAGACGATCATCCCTTCTCCGCGCCGCTGGTCAGCCCTTCGGTGAGCAGTCGTTCGCTGGCGAAGAAGAGGATCACGATGGGCACTGTGAGCACCACCGACCCGGCCATCAGCACCGTCTTGGGCACCTCCACCCCGTCGGCGAGCAGGGACAGCCCCAGCGACACCGTCCACCGGTTGGGCTTGTCGACCAGGAACAGCAGCGCGAAGAGGAACTCGTTCCAGGCGATCATGAAGTCGTAGAGCGCCACCGCCATGATCGACGGCATGGCCAGCGGCAGGCTGACGCGCCGGATGATGCCGAGCCGACCGGCACCGTCGATGGCTGCGGACTCCTCCAGACTGACCGGGATGGTCTCGAAGTAGTTCTTCAGCATGTAGACCGACACCGGCAACGTCTGCGAGATGTAGACCAGCACCAGACCGAACAGCGAGCCGCGCAGCCCGGCCCGGGTGAAGACCACGAACAGCGGGATCGCGATGACGATCGACGGGAACAGGTAGACCGCCAGGAACAGGAAGTCCACCTGCCGCCGGCCGAAGAACCGCAGCCGGGCCACCGCGTACGCGCCGGGGATCGCCACCAGCAGGGTGAGCACTGTCGCCGCGACGGCGACCAGCCCGCTGTTTCGGATGAAGGTGAGGAAACCCTGGCCGCCGTCGTCGGTGGCCTTCAACACCTCGGCGTACGTGGCCACTGTCAGCTCACCGAAGCCGACCACCAGCGCGCCGGGGTCGAGCAGCAGCCGCTCGATGGGGCGTACCGAGAGCAGCAGCATGTAGTAGAAGGGGAAGACGGTGATCAGCAGGAACACGGCGATCACCAGGCGGCGCAGCCACCGCAGGCTCACCGTCTCGACCACGTCCCGGTCCATCAGCTCACCCTCCGTCCGAAGAAGCGCAGATAGATCAGCACGAACACGATGAGCACCACGGCCAGGACGACAGCCTGCGCGGCAGCGGCCCCGATGTCGGTACGGGCGGTGAGGAACTCGTACACCCGCACGCTGACCACCTCGGTGCCGGCCGCACCGCCGGTGAGCAGGTAGACGTCGTCGAACTTGTTGAACGTCATGATGAAGCGCAGCACGCCCAGCAGGGCGATCACCGGCATCAGTTGCGGCAGCAGGATGTGCCGGAACCGCTGGGTGGGGGTGGCCCCGTCGACCCGGGCGGCCTCCTCCAACTCGCCGGGCACCGCCTGGAGCCGGGCCAGCAGGAACAGGAACGCGAACGGGAAGTACCGCCACGCCTCGAAGATGATCACCGTGGCCAGCGCTGTCGACTCCTGGGTGAGGAACGGCACCGGGGCGTCCCAACCGAGCAGGCGTTGCCCCCACGCGTTGACGACGCCCAGCTGTGGGTCGAGCATCACCTGCCAGACGAACGTCGCCGCGACCACCGGCGCCACGTACGGCAGCAGCATGGACGCCCGGACCAGGGTGCGGCCCCGGAACGGCCGGCGGACGACCAGGGCCGCGACGAGACCGAGCGCTATCGACCCGACAGTGCCGCCGATGCTGTAGACCACTGTCACCCACAGCGTGTCGGCGAAGCCGGGGGTGTGCAGCACCCGGTCGATGTTGTCCATGGTGAAGTCGCCGAACAGGCCGGTCTTGCGCAGCGTGGCGAGCCGGACCCGCTGGAAGGCCAGCACCACCGTCCACACGATCGGGATGCCGATCACCGCGATGGTGACGAGCAGTGTCGGTGCGACCAGCGCGAGGCCGGCCCGGGATTCGCGGCGGCGCAGGGTGAGGGGTCGGCGCCGGGGTGGCGCCGGCCGCTCCCGGGTGGGGGAGCGGCCGGGGCCGGGCGCGGTGGTGGTCAATTGACGCCCGCCTTGATGGCGTCGACGTCCTTCTTGGCGCGGTTGGCGGTGGCCGCCGCGTCGGCCTTGCCCGCGATGAGGTCGCTCAGCACCTTGGGCACCGGCAGCTCGCCGAGCATCGCGCCGACCAGCTTGCCCTGCCCCTGACTGAGTCCCCACCGTCCGAAGGTGTCCGGGCTGCGGCGCAACGTGGCCAGCACCTCGTCGCCGTACACGTCGGCGAGGGGCTTCTTCGCGTCCACGCCCGCCTGGCTGGTGTTCCAGGCGGTCAGGTACGCCTCCGGCTCGGCCGGGGTGCCCTTGCGGACCGGGAAGCGGCCCTCGGGGGACATGCCGAACCAGCGCGGGTAGCCGTCGCTGAGCATGTACTCCACGAAGGCCTTCGCCGGATCGGTCACCGCGCCGTCCAGCACCGCCCAGGAGCTGATCTCGCCGTACTGGGCGGGCTCGGTGCCGCTCGGCCCCTTGATCGCGGTGACGAACCCGCTGTTCTTCGCCAGGAACCCCGGGTCGGCCTGGCACTGGGGGCAGGTCGGCTTGGCGTCGTTACGCAGCCCGGCCAGCTCGTCGAGAATGAACGGCGACCAGATCACCATGGCCGCCTTGCCGGCGAAGTAGGTGGCCCGGGTGGTGTCCACGTCCTGCGCGCCCTTCACCGAGCTGGTGCGGATCAGGTCGCTGTAGAAGCGGAACGCCTCGACGCACTGGGGTGAGTCCAGGGTGACCGCGCCGGAGTCGTCGGTGAGCTGGCAGCCGTTGGCCAGCGCCAGGTGCTCGAAGGTCTGCTGAGTGAACACGTCGCTGGGTGCGGTGGCGGCGGTGATCCCGGCGACGCCGCCGGTGTTCAGCCGCGTCGCGGCGGCGGTGATCCGCTCGTACGTGTCGGGGGCGGGCAGGCCGGCCGCGGCGAACAGGTCCTTGCGGTAGACCAGCAGCTGCCCCCACCCGTCGCTGGGCACGGAGAGCTGTCTGCCGTCGTCGGAGGTCAACTCCAGCGCCCGGGGGGAGAACGTCTGCCTGCCTAGCTTGTCGACGACCTCCGCGTTCGCCGATGCGTGCAGCAGCTCGTTGCCGGCGAGCGTACGGATGCCGGCGAGGGAGACCGACCCGACCACGTCGGGCAGGTCGCCGGCGGCGGCGTTTGCGGCGATCAACGAGGGGAACTGGTCCTCGTTGACGGTCACCAGGTCGACCTGGATGCCGGTCGTGGCGGTGAAGTCCGCGATGATCGCCTTGGTGGCGGTCACCCGGTCGGCCACGTCCTCCAGGCTCCAGACGGTGATCTTCTTGCTGCTGCTGTCCGATTGGTCATCGCCGCAGGCCAGCAGGGTGGACGCGGTCAGTGCCAGGATCACTGTGGTGGCGAGTATCCGCCTCGGAGGTGCTGACATCGGTGGCACTCCTCTCGAAGGGTACAAGACGGATTCAACACCTTCGATTGATCAATAGCAAGACATATGGCTATTTCTCGGGTAGCCTGGAACCCAGTGCTACCGGGATGTGACACATGGGCAACTGGGTGGTCTCTCTCGCCGGGCCTCGACGCATCAGCCTCGAGCCCTGCCCGCCGGATCCGCTCGGCCCCGGCCAGGTCCGGGTCCGCACCTGCTTCTCGGGCATCTCCGCCGGCACCGAGCTGACGCTCTACCGGGGCAGCAATCCCCGGCTCAGCAAAGACTGGGACGACGCCGCCCGGATGTTCGTCCCCCGACAGACCCCGGTGCCCTACCCGCTGATCGGTTTCGGCTACGAAGAGGTCGGCGAGGTCATCGAGGTCGCCCCGGAGGTCACCGACCGGCATCCGGGGCAGCTCGTCTGGGGCATCTGGGGGCACCGGGCCGAGGCCGTGCTCGCCGCCGACGCGGTCCGTGCGCTCCCCATCGGGCTGGATCCGCTCGCCGCGGTCTTCGCCCGCCCCGGCGCCATCGCGCTGACCGCCGTGCTCGCCGGCGACCTGCACCTCGGCGACTGGGTCGGCGTCTTCGGGCAGGGCGTCATCGGGCTGCTCGCCACCCGGCTCGCCGTGCTCTCCGGGGCCCGGGTGGTGGCCGTCGACCCGGTGCCCACCCGGCTGGCGCACGCCGCCCGGTACGGCGCCCGATCCACAGTGGACGTCACGAACACGTCCGCCGCCGCCGTGCTGCGCCAGGCCACCGACGGCCGGGGGGCCGACGTCTGCCTCGAGTTGTCCGGCGCGTACCCGGCGCTGCACGAGGCGATCCGCTCCACCACCCACGCCGGCCGGGTCGTGGCCGCCGGCTTCTACCAGGGCCAGGCCGACGCGCTCGGCCTCGGCGAGGAGTTCCACCACAACCGCATCCAGTTGGTCGCCGCCCAGGTCTCCGGGCCCACCCCCGCGCCGAGCATGGCCGGCCGGTGGAGCGCAGACCGGGTCGCGCAGACCTTCATGGACCTGGTGGCCGACCGCAGCGTCGACCCGCTGCCACTGGTCAGCCACGTCGTCGACGCCAGCGCGGTCGCCGACGCCCTCGCGCTGCTCGACCGCGGCGCCGGTGACGTCCTCCAAGTCGTGCTGAGGTTCTAGATGACCACCATCGCGCTGGCCTGTCAGGAACAACTCCTGCCGGGCGCCAACCTGATCCAGAAGTTCGCCCTCGCGGCCGCCCTCGGCTACCAGGGCATCGAGCTACGCGGGCGCGGCGACCTCGCGTTCGCCCGCCGGCTGCCCGAGCTGCGCCGGGCCCGCGCCGCCGGGGTGGTGATGCCCACCGTCTGCGTCGAGATGGACCACTTCATCGGCGACTTCGACAGCGCCCGGTCCGCCGACGCCATCCGCAACCTGCGCTCCCAGCTCTCGGTGATCGCCGAGCTGGGCGGCGTCGGGGTGATGACCCCGGCCGCCTGGGGGATGTTCTCCCGGCGGCTGCCACCGTTCGAGCCGCCCCGCCCGCCGGACGGCGACCGGCAGGTGCTCCTCGACGCCCTCGGCGAGCTGGGCGAGCACGCCCGGGCCGAGGGGGTCACCCTCTTCCTGGAACCCCTCAACCGGTACGAGGACCACATGGTCAACCGGCTCGACGAGGCCGTGGCGCTCTGCGCCACCCTCGGGCTGCCGTCGGTCCGGGTGGTCGCCGACACCTTCCACATGAACATCGAGGAGGACGACGTGCACCGCGCGCTGCGCGCCGCCGCGCCGTACCTCGGGCACGTCCAGGTCAGCGACTCCAACCGGTACCAGCCCGGCGCCGGGCACCTGGACTGGACGGCGCTGGTGCGTACCCTCCTGGAGCTGGACTACCGGGGGTGGCTGTCCCTGGAGTGCCGGCTGCGCGGCGACCCGGTCCGCGCCCTGCAACAGGCCGCCACCGTGCTGCGCCACGCGCTGCCCCGGCGGGCCGCCGCGTGACCGCCGCCGCCGGCCCGCCCAGCGTGGGTACGCCCACCGACGCCGAACCGTCAAGCGTCGGCACGCCCACCGACGCCGCATCGTCCGGCGCCGACGCCGCCCGCACCGGTGGCCCGGCCGACCCGACCGGGCTGCGTCAGCTGGCGGTCGACACGCTCGACGCCAACTGGGAACACGACCACACGGTGCCGTCGCGCACCCTCTACCCGCACCAGTGGAGCTGGGACTCCGCGTTCATCGCGATCGGGTTGGCCCAGGTCCGCCCCGAGCGTGCCTGGCGGGAGCTGGCGAGCCTGTTCCGGGCGCAGTGGGCCGACGGCCGGGTGCCGCACATCGTGTTCAACCCGGCGCTGCGGGTCGGCGCGTACTTCCCCGGACCGGAGATGTGGCGCTCGGCCGACGTGCCCGGAGCACCGGCGGTGGCCACCTCCGGCCTGGTCCAACCCCCGGTGCACGCGCTCGCCGCGTTGCTGGCGTACCGGCGGGCACCCGACCCCGCCGGCCTGGCCGCGCTGCGCCGGCTCTACCCCGCGTTGGTCGCCCAGCAGCGCTACCTGGCCGAGCGGCGGGACGTGGCCGGCGACGGGCTGGTCTGCGTCGTGCACCCGTGGGAGTCCGGGTTGGACAACAGCCCGGCCTGGGACGAGCCGATGGCAGCGGTGCCGGCCGAGGCGGCCGTCATGTCCGCGTACCGTCGGCACGACACCGCGCACGCCGACGCCGCACACCGCCCCACGGACCTGGACTACGCGCGTTACCTGGCGATCGTCGCCGCCTACCGCGACCACCGCTACGCCGACCGCGACCTGGCCGCCGATCACCCGTTCCTGGTGGAGTGCCCGCTGTTCAACGCGGCCTTCGGGGCCGCCGAACACGCCCTCGTCGAGATCGCCGCGCTCGTCGGCGGCGACCCCGGGCCGCACCGGGACCGCGCGGCCCAGCTCACCGAAGCCCTGGTACGTCGGCTGTACGACCCGGACACCGGCACGTTCCAACCCCGCGACCTGCGCACCGACCGGCTGGTGAGCGCCCGGACCGTGCTCGGGCTGGCACCGCTGATCCTGCCCGACCTGCCGACCCGGCAGGTCGACGCGCTGGTCGTCGAGGCCCGCTCGGCGCGTTTCGGGGTGGCCCGGCGGATGGCCCGGCCGTTGCCCACCTACGACCGCACCGCGCCCGACTTCGAGCCGCTGCGCTACTGGCGCGGGCCGAGCTGGCTCAACATCGGCTGGCTGATCCGGCGCGGGCTGCTCACCCACGGGCACCCGGAGTTGGCCGCCGGGTTGCGCCGCTCGATGGTCGGCCTGGTGGCCGGGGCCGGCTGCCACGAGTACTTCCACCCGGACACCGGCGCCGGGCTGGGCTCACCGGCGTTCAGCTGGACCGCCGCGCTGCTGCTCGACCTGCTGGCCGACTGAGCGCGGGATCCGGGTGGTAGCGTGCCCGATCCCAGCGGCCGGAAGGAGCATCGTGCGCGAGATCGACAAGGTGGCCTGGATCCTCATCGAGGACGGCAGGGTGCTGAGCACCAGGTCCCAGGGGAAGGACGTCTGGTACCTGCCGGGTGGAAAACGCGAGCCCGGCGAGACCGACCTGGAGACCCTGCGCCGGGAGATCGACGAGGAGTTGAGCGTCGAGGTCGACGTGCGCGACGCCGTGCACCTGGGCACCTTCACCGCTCAGGCACACAGCCACGCGACCGGCACCACAGTGCGGATGACCTGCTACCGGGCCGGGTACCAGGGCCGGCTTCGGCCGGCGAGCGAGATCGCCGAGATGGCCTGGCTCGGGTACGCCGACCGGCACCGCACCTCGGCGGTCGATCAGATCATCTTCGACCACCTGCTGGCCGAGGGGCTGCTGACCTAGCACCAGTTTGTCCCGGCCGGCCAGGGGTAACCGCCCGGGCGTGACCGACGGCGACGGGTTCCCGTACTTCATCGACGCGGTGTCCAACCGGTCCGGCCTGCCGGCCGAGCAGGCCGCGGTGCTCGCCCGGGCCGTACTCCAGACCATTGCCGAACGGGTGATCGGCAGCGCGCCCGGCGACCCCGTGGGGCACCTGCCGGACGAGGTCGACGGCTACCTGAGCGGCCCAGCCCCGGATACGGCCGGGACCGGCGGACCGACCCCGGATCCGGTGGTGCCCGTCGGCTCGGACCCCGGCCTGGACGCGATCGACACCGGCGTGGGTCTGGATGTCGGTGGCGCCACCGCCGTCCCGCCGCCGGCGGACGCCGGCCCCGCCGAGTTCCTGCGGCTGGTGGGAGAGCGCGCCGGGGTGGACCCGGCCACCGCCCGGGCCGGAACCGGGGCCGTCTTCGCCACCCTGCGGGCGGCGATGACGGTACGGGAGTTCCGGGAGATGGTGGCGCGACTACCGCGCGATGGCGACGGCAGCCCCAGGCTCACGCCGCCCGGTTCGTACCCGCCCTGACCGGCCGCTGCGGCGAGGTCCGCTCGCGTGCCGGCGATCCTGATCCGACGGTTGCCGATCGCCGATCTCCTCGGCGAGCAGTGACGATCACACGGGCCACGGCTCGCCGCCCCGGAGTCACCGGTCGGCGGCGTCGGCCTCGGGCAGTTCCTCCGGTTCGCTGATCCAGGCGGAGAAGACCGGCAGCGCGTGCCACGGCCCGGTGCCACCGTCGCCCCGGGTGTCGGTGGCGACCGCCACCGCGGCGTACGGGTGACCGAAGCGCAGCTCGGCGGTGCGGGCGACGCCCTCCGGGGGCAGACTGGTCAGCCCGAACATCCCGGTCACCGCCGCGGCCTCGAAGCCGTACCGGCCGAACCGGGCCATCGCGGTCTGTCGCGCCTCGACGGTCTCGATCGGCAGTGCCAGCGTCTTCGCCACTGTTGCCGCCGCGGCCGGGAAGCCGAGCCCCGGGGCGCTCAGGTCGTGCTCGCTCTGGGCCGACCAGCAGGGGAGTACGGCGTGGTGTCGCTCCTCGCGGCCGCCGTGGGCCCGGGTGCGTACCCGCTGCTCGGTGACCGTCCACAGGGGAGCCTCGCCGAGCGGCAGGTCGAACAGGGATCGGCTGTCGGCCGGTTGCGCGCCGTCGGCCGCGCCGGCGCTGAGGTCGTACGCGACGGCCAGCACGTCGGCCGGCGGCACCTGCGGCGCGGCGGCCACCGAGACCACCACCAGCCCCGCGCCGTCGGTTGTCCGGGCCGGCGCGCAGTGCACGATCACGTCACCGGCGCGCGCGGTGGTGACGATGGCACACCGGTGGCCCTGGCTCGGGCTGCGCAGCGCCCGCCGCAGCTGGCCGGCCCACGGGCTGCCGGCGCCGAGCGCGCGGGCGTCGGCGACGTCGAACGGGGTGGCCCAGGACACCCGGGTGGCCAACGCGCTGGCCACGGCCAGCACCACGTCCGGCCCGACCCGCAGGGGGAACGTCTCGATCAGGCCGAGGGTGTGCTCGCGTGCCCAGGCGTCCAACCCGGCCTGGTCGGGCAGGACGCCGACCTCGGTGGTGGTGGGCAGCGCGGCCCGCCACGCCGCCGGCGCGTTGACCTGCCCCGGCCGGTGCCAGAGCGCGGTGGCGGCCCCGACCAGCGGGTGCGGCGCGTCCAGCAGGGTTCGGGCGACCTCGGCGGCGTCCGCCGGGTCGGTGCCCAGGGCGTGCGCCAGGTCCCTGGTGGCCGGGTCGGAGGTGTCCGCCTCGGCGGCGCAGACCGCGAGCAGTAGCCAGGCCCCGAGCGGGGACGCGACGTGATGCCGGTCGCCGATCGTCGCGTGCAGCCGTGCGGCGTACGCCGAGAGGGGCCCGTGCAGCGCTGTCGTCATGCCCCTACTCTGCCCGCCGGCCTGGCTCACGACCACAGCTCGAACGGCTCGTCGATCTCCGTGCCGGCGAGGAACGGGGTGATCAGCCGAGGGAGCTGCCCTGGGTAGAACCGTTCCCGGCTGGCCACCACCTCCGGCAACGGCCACCAGCGGAAGCCGAAGTAGTCCTCCCGCTCGTAGTCGAGCCGGTGTGTCTCGTCCACGTCCGGGCCGGGGCCGGCCAGCCGTACGGCGACGACAACCTCGTCCTGGACGTGCCGTACCTGGCGGTGCAGGAAGCTGGCCCGACGCCGCCAGGTCGGCGCGCCCACCTGGTCGGCGCTGACCACGATGCCGGTCTCCTCCCGCAGCTCCCGCACCGCCGTGTCGCGATGGGTCTCACCGGCGTCCATGCCCCCGCCGGGCAGCTCCCACCAGGTGCCCAGCCGGGGGTGGTCCGGGTCCCGGGTGTGGAACAGCAGGACCCGTTCGGTGCCGTCGGTGACCACCACCCGCACCGCGCGTCGCTCAAGGATCGGCAGGTCGCGGGGAAGCTCGTCCATCGGGCCAGTCTGTCGCACCCGCCCGACACGGCGGCGGGTAGGCTGCCCGCCGTGGCTGGTCTGTTGAGGAATGTCGCGGCGCGTATCTCCCGGGTCGGTGCGGTGATCCCGTCGCCCCGCCGTACCGGGCCGGCACCCGCGCAGGTGGCCCGCCGCCGTCAGGTGAGCGCATTGCAGCGTCGGGAGCTGACCTACGCCCCGGAGCGGGACGGTCAGGCCGACCCGGGTGAGATCGTCTGGACGTGGGTGCCGTACGAGGACGACCCCCGCCAGGGCAAGGACCGGCCGGTGCTGGTCGTCGGGCGGCACAGCCGGACCCTGTTCGGGCTGATGCTGTCCAGCCAGAGCGATCGGGACGGGCAGCGGCACTGGTTCGCGCTCGGGCCGGGGGAGTGGGACCGGGACAACCGGCCGAGCTGGGTCCGGCTGGACCGGGTGCTCACCATGCGCGAGGACAGCATCCGCCGGGAGGGCGCCGTGTTGGACCGGCCCCGGTTCGACCGGGTCGGGCAGGCGCTGCGCGCCGGCTACGGCTGGCGCTGACCGCGTACCGGCCGGCCCCGGAGGTGGGGCGGGCCGCCGACGGCGGCCGGTACGCGGTCAAGCTGAGCGGTGGCGGCACCCCGGCCGGTCTGGTCGTGACGGCGTACCTGGCCGGACAGGGGGTGCCGGGCATCGCCGCGCCGCTGCGGTCCGTCGACGGACGACTGTCCATCGACCACGACGGCCGCCGCCTCTCGATGGTGCTCGCCCCGCCCGAGTGCGACCTGATGTTCGTGCTCGGCGGGGTGCTCGCCTTCGCGCCGATCACTCCCGACCAGCAGCGGGCCGTGCTCGCCGGCTACGGCACGACCGAGGTCGACAGGGCGCGCCTGGCCTGGTTCCTCGCGGTCCGCGCGCTCGACGACCTCAGCGACTGGACCCGGCAGGCGTTGGACCTCGACGCCGAGGCGGCCGACCGGAGCCGCGCGGCGCGGATCGTGCGTGGGCTGGTGTCACCGGTGGGCCTGGTCAGCCTCGCCGACGCGGCGTTGCGCGACCTCGACCGACAGCGCTGAGCGGCGGGCGGGCCGGCTACGGCGGGCCCGTCGGCTACGCGGGCAAAAAGGAAGGCAAAGAGCGAACCCGCTCCCTGCCACCTCCAACATATATCGCACCCGGGGCCTTGCGGCAAGACCCGGGTGGTGCAGCAGAATCTCCAGCCGACGCCCAAATCTGGGAAAATCGGGGGATTCATGATCGATGTGATCATTGCTGGCGGTGGGCCGACCGGCCTGATGCTGGCCAGCGAGTTGCGACTGCACGGGTTGCACGTGCTGGTGCTGGAGAAGGAGACCGAGCCGACGAGCCACGTGCGCGCGCTCGGCCTGCACGCGCGCAGCATCGAGGTGCTGGACCAGCGGGGTCTGCTGCAACGGTTCCTCGCGGTCGGGCAGCAGTACCCGGTCGGGGGCTTCTTCGCCGCGATCTCCAAGCCGTCGCCAGGCGGGCTGGACACCGCGCACGGGTACGTCCTCGGCATCCCGCAGACCGTCACCGACCGCCTGCTGAGCGAGCACGCCAGCGAGGTCGGCGTCGAGGTCCGGCGCGGCAGCGAACTGGCCGGGCTGAGCCAGGACGATCACGGGGTGACGGTGCGGCTGGCCGATGGCACCGAGGCGCGTGCCCGCTACCTCGTCGGCTGCGACGGCGGTCGCAGCACCGTACGCGGGCTGCTCGGTGTCGGCTTTCCCGGCGAGCCCAGCAGCGTCGAGACCCTGCTCGGTGAGATGGAGGTGGGGGTGCCGCCGGAGACGGTGGCCGAGGTGGTGGCCGAGGTCCGCAGGACCCACCTCCGATTCGGTCTCGGGCCCCTCGGGGAGGGGGTGTACCGCGTCGTCGTGCCGGCCGAGGGGGTGGTCGAGGACCGCACGGTGCCGCCGACCATCGAGGACTTCAAACGCCAACTGCTGGTGTACGCGGGCACCGACTTCGGCGTGCACTCACCGCGTTGGCTCTCCCGCTTCGGTGACGCCACCCGGCTGGCCGAGCGGTACCGGGTCGGCCGGGTGCTGCTGGCCGGCGACGCGGCGCACATCCACCCGCCGACCGGTGGGCAGGGGCTCAACCTCGGCATCCAGGACGCGTTCAACCTCGGTTGGAAGCTGGCCGCCGAGATCGCCGGCTGGGCGCCGCAGGGGCTGCTGGACAGCTATCACCGCGAATGTCATCCGGTGGCCGAGGACGTGCTGACCAACACCCGGGCGCAGATGCTGCTGCTCTCACCGGAGCCGGGGCCCCGCGCGGTGCGCCACCTGTTGTCCGAGCTGATGGACTTCGACGACGTCAACCGGTACCTGATTGAGAAGGTCACCGCGATCGGGGTCCGCTACGACTTCGGCGAGGGCCACGACATGCTCGGTCGTCACCTTCGTGACGTACGGCTGAAGCGGGGGCGTCTCTACGAGCTGATGCACCGGGGCCGCGGCCTGCTGCTCGACCAGACCGGTCAGCTCTCGGCCGCCGGTTGGGCGGAGCGGGTCGACCACGTCGTCGATGTCAGCGAGGAGTTGGACGTGCCCGCCGTGCTGCTGCGGCCGGACGGCCACGTGGCGTGGGCCGGCGACGATCAGAGCGACCTGCTCGGCCAGTTGTCCAGGTGGTTCGGCGCGCCGGTCGGCTGAGCGGTCAGCGCTCGGTGAGGAACGCGCTGTCGACCAGTTGGCGGGGCGACCGGGCGCCCCCGAGGCTCTTGGCCTGGTACATGGCAGCGTCGGCGCGGCTGAGCGCGTCGGTGAGCTGGGTCGGGCCGGTCACCGGGGCCAGCCCGACGGAGGCGGTGACGCGGACGCTGCATCCGCTCAGCCGGATCGGCGCGGCGACGGTCTCGCTGAGGCGGCGGGTCGAGTGCTCGATCCAGCGGCGGTCGACGGTGGGGCTGGAGAGCAGACCGGCGAACTCGTCGCCGCCGAGGCGGGCCACGAGGTTGTCCCCGGCGAAGCCGGCGAGCCGCTCGGCCACACTGATCAGCACCTGGTCGCCGGCGGCGTGCCCGTACCGGTCGTTGATCTGCTTGAAGTCGTCCAGGTCGAGCACCACGGCGATCAGCGGCTGGCCGGCGGCGTCGGTGAGCAGGGCGGCCGCCAGGCGGTAGAAGGCGCGTCGGTTGGGCAGCCCGGTGAGCGGGTCGTGGCTGGCGGCGTGCCGCTCGGCGGCCAACTCGGCCTGGAGGTGGCTGATCTCGGCCTCGGCGCGCACCGCCCGGCGGCGTAGTTGCCAGGAGGAGAGCAGCGCGCCGGCCGCGCAGACGCCGGAGGCGACACTCATCGGATCCGGCACGAACCCTCCCATCGCCGCGACCGCCTCCAGCCTTCGGTTGACGCGGCGCGCCGCGTCGGGCCCAGTTTTGCCTGATCGTTGCCCGTGTGGGGGTAACACAAAGTGAACGGATGGGCACCGATCATGTGCGTTATCATGCTCGCCGTCGGATGCAGATGCAATAGCAGATGCACGTGCAGAACCGTCCAATGTCGATACCGCACCCCCTCGCCGTTACCGCTCCTCCCACGGCCACCGGCGGGCTCGTAACAGAAAGACGCCTCCATGCATCAGCCACCCAATGGCGTACCGATCCCTCAGTTGCCCCCGCTGAGCTGGCAGAAGAGCCGCCGCAGCAACCCCAGCGGCAACTGCGTCGAACTCGCCGAGCTGCCCGGGGGAGCGGGCATCGCGGTCCGCAACTCACGACACCCGGAGGGGCCGGCCCTGATCTACACAGTGGACGAGATCGCCGCCTTCGTTCTCGGCGCACGGGACGGTGACTTCGACCACCTGATCAACTGACCGTCCGGGGTGGGTCGTCCCGGCGACGGGACTTATTCACCGACGTGGAGGAGTTCACCTCACTGTCGGTCCATGGCATGCTTACACGTCGGCCGGGCCGGGGCGCCCGGCCGCCGTGGGTCGGTGTCCGGAGGTCCGCACGTGACGATGGTTCCCGCCGAGGGTGGCCCGACAACCGGGCCGACCGTGCTGCGCATGCTGCTCGGCGCCCAACTGCGCCGCCTCCGGGAGTCCAGTGGGGTGACCCGGGAGGGCGCCGGTTGGGAGATCCGCTCCTCCGAATCCAAGATCAGCCGGATGGAGCTGGGTCGGGTCGGCTTCAAGGAGCGCGACGTCGCCGACCTGTTGACGCTCTACGGCGTCACCGACGAGCACGAGCGCGACGCGCTGCTCAAGCTCGCGCGGGACGCGAACAGCCCCGGCTGGTGGCACCGCTACGGCGACGTGTTGCCGCCCTGGTTCCAGTCGTACCTGGGCCTGGAGGCCGCCGCCGCGCTGATCCGTAGCTACGAGGTGCAGTTCGTGCCCGGCCTGTTGCAGACCCCGGAGTACGCCCGGGCGGTGGTGCTGCTGGGGCACGGGACGGCCGGTCCCGGCGAGATCGACAGGCGCGTCGCGTTGCGGATGCAGCGTCAGCAGCTGCTGCACCGGGAGAATCCGCCGCAGCTCTGGGCCGTGGTGGACGAGGCGGCGCTGCGCCGGCCCATCGGTGGCACCGAGGTCATGCGCGGTCAGCTCACCGCGCTCATCGAGGCGACCAAGTCGCCCCACATCCGACTCCAGGTGATCCCGTTCGCCGCCGGCGGTCACGCCGCCGCCGGGGGCGCCTTCACCATCCTGCGCTTCGGCGACCAGGAGCTGCCCGACATCGTCTACATCGAACAGCTCACCAGCGCCATCTACCTCGACAAGCGCGACGACCTGGATTACTACGCGGTGGCGATGGAACGGCTCTGTGTCGAGGCCGAGCCGCCGGAGCGTACGGCGGAGATCCTCGACCGGCTGCTGGACGACACGTACCCCGCCTGATCCTCCGCCGCGCCGGCCCCTGCGGGCGGGGTCTTCAGTTCACGTATTGACCGACGCCGACCGGTCGGGCTAGTCTCTGTATCGATACAGACTGGATCGATACAGAGAGGTGCCGGTGAAGCCAACACTGCAAGCCGTGGCCGACGCCGTCGGCGTCTCCCGCAGCACCGTGTCCAACGCCTACAGCCGTCCCGACCAGCTCTCCGCCGCTCTGCGCGAGCGGATCCTGGACGCCGCCCGGCAACTCGGCTACCCCGGCCCCAACCCCACCGCGCGTTCCCTGCGCCGAGGCTTCGTCGGGTCGATCGGGGTGCTGTTCACCTCGCAACTGTCGTACGCCTTCACCGACCCGTTCGCGGTCCGCTTCCTCGCCGGTGTCGGCGCGGCGGCCGAGCGGCACGGCACGAGCATGCTGCTGGTGCCGCTGCCGCCGGCGGTGACCGACGCCCGACGGGCGGTGGAGAACGCCGCCGTCGACGGGTTCTGCGTCTACTGCGTCGCCGACGAGGAATGGGCGTTGGACGTCATCCGTCACCGTGGGCTGCCGTACGTCAGCACGGCGCCCCGCGACAACGCCGGCGCCGACGAACGGTACGTCGGCATCGACGAGCGGGCCGCGGCGCGCAGTGCCGCCGCGCACGTCGCCGGGCTCGGGCACCGTCGGGTGGCGTTGCTCGCCGACTCCGTGCTGCCCGACGCGCCGGCCGGCCCGCTCACGGTGGCCGGGGTCGACCAGGTGCCGCATCCGACCACCCGGGGCCGGCTCACCGGGTTCGCCGACGCCTTCGCCGAGGTCGGCGTCGGCTGGGCCGAGCTGACAGTCGTCAACGCGCCCGGCAACAGCCGCCCAGCGGCAGCGGCGGCCGTCGCCGAGCTCTTCGACCGACCCGCACCGCCGACCGCCGTGCTGGCCGGCTCCGACGTCCTCGCGCTCGGTGTGCTGGACGCCCTGGCCGCGCGGCCGGCCCATGATCGTCCAACCATCTCGGTGACCGGCTTCGACGACGTCCCCGAGGCCGCCGCGGCCGGTCTCACCACCGTCCGGCAGCCGGCCGAGGAGAAGGGCCGGATCGCCGCCGAACTGCTGCTCGACCCGCCCGCGGACGCCGCGGCCGGTCACGTGTTGCTGCCTACCGCACTCGTCGTCCGGGACTCCACCGGACCTGTCCCGAGGAGTTGACCATGGAACTGCCCACCGGATACGTCACCGCGCTCGACGCCATGAACCGGCACGTCAACTCGGCCCGACCGGACGCCCCGGTCCAGGTCGACTACCCCCGCCGGGCCCTGCTCGCGCCGACCCGGGAGGCCACCGCCCTCGCCCTGCGCCGGCTCGCCGACCGCATCCAACCGCGACCGCTGCCCGGCGCCCCGCGCTGCTCCTGACCCGAACCAACCCCATTCCGGTACGCACGGGACGATCAGTACGGGTTCGGGCACGCAGAGTGGTCGACAGCGGCGTTGCCAGGCAGACTGGGGAAGCCATGTCTCCGCTCAGGCCCACCCTCCGCCTCCACGACCGCTACGTGCTGCACGAGCGGATCGGTCTCGGTGGCATGTCCGAGGTGTGGCGCGGCGACGACGAGGTGCTCGGGCGGCCGGTGGCGATCAAGGTGCTCGCCGGGCAGTTCGCCACCGACCCGCAGCTGCGGGCCACCATCCAACGCGAGGCCCGCGCGGCCGCCCGGCTGACCCACCCCCACGTCACCCAGGTGTACGACTACGCCGAGGCGACCCTGGCCGACGGCGTCGTCGTGCCGTACCTGGTGATGGAGCTGGTCGACGGTCACAACCTGGCCGACCGGCTACGGTCCGGGCCAATGCCCTGGCCGGAGGCGGTCCGGATGGCCGGGCAGATCGCCGCCGCGCTGGCCGCCGCGCACCGCATCGGCGTCGTGCACCGCGACGTCAAGCCCGGCAACGTCATGCTCACCGACACCGGTGCCAAGGTGCTCGACTTCGGTATCGCCGCGCTCGGCGGTCTCGACAGCCAGTCCGGCGAACCGGTGATGGGCACCCCCGCCTACTTCGCCCCGGAACGACTCACCGCCGGCCCACCCGACCCGGCGAGCGACGTGTACGCCGTTGGCGCACTGCTCTACCGCACCCTCACCGGGCAGGCGCCACTGCCCGTGCAGAGCTGGGAAGACGCCCTGGAGGTGCACCGGCGGGGCACCCCGGTGCCGCCGCTGCGGGTGCCCGGCCTCCCCGCCGACATCGCCGAGCTGACCGTCGCCTGCCTGGCCGCCAACCCGGCCGAGCGGCCGAGCGCGGCGCAGCTGGCCCGCCGCTTCGGCGCCGGTCAGCCGGTCGAGCCGCCCACCGAGCTGCTGCGCGTCCGGCCGGCCGGGCCCCCCCCCCCCCCC